>LUTY01000114.1 GCA_001640045.1 Candidatus Thiomargarita nelsonii
AAAATGATCAACGCCAGAGAAAACCAACTGATTTTGGATCCCTCTTTATATAATGCAGCCCAACCTTTCATACCACGCCCTACATGTATATATTTTATACTTAACTTAATGGCATTAATCCTACGCTCTGTGACAAGTTAATATATTAGGTTAAAGCAAGTTGCTATCTAAAGCGGGGTATCCAAAACCCTACATCTCAAAAGTGCCATTCAAGTGCCCCATAGGTGGCAAGTTAGGTTAAAAAAATTTTTCTCTTGCATATTAAATATTCCCTAGTATAATTGGCTGTGCGATACAGCTAATATACTAGCTAAAATAAAAGTAATAAAAAAAATTTTTTGCATATTTTATTATATATAATATGATTAATTTTGTAAAAATATGTTTTGTTGATGAATAAATACAATCGCCATATATGAGAAAAGCAAAAAAATGGGAGGAATGCCGAGAGCTAATCAGGCGGCATATTCAAGAAAAACACCTGACAGAAGGTATGCCCCTACCCAATGATCAAGAATTTGCTGCTATGGCTAATTGCAGTCTCCAGCCGGTTATTCGGGCTATGAACGAGCTTATGAGAAGCGGAGAGGTACAGCGCCGCGCCGGAGGGGCTACGCGGGTTTTATCAAGACAACCAAAATTAGGCCAACATTTATTTAGTTTTTCAGCGACTGCCCATCGTTTGGGACACGAGCTTGAGAACCGCCTTTGCGAGCTTAGCCTACGTTTGCCTCAAGAGGGTGAGCAAAATCGCATTGAATGTGAAGCCCAAGATGCCTTAGGACTCAAAAAAAATGAGCCTTTTATAATCATTGAGCGATTAAGATTGCTAGATTCAGTGCCGAGTGCGCTCCAACAAGTCTTTTTGAATCCCGCACATTTTCCAGATGATTTCAGGGTTATTCATGACTTTCAGCGTGAATCCCTGTTGGATATTTACAAATCTGCGGGTATCAATGCTCTAAACAGGGACACTGTTCTTCAAGCGCGTTTTCCAATAGAGCGAGAGGCCAAATTGCTTCGTCTGGATTCGCTTAATATTCCGCTTTTGAGTGTCAAGCAGATAACACAGGGCCTTGTTGGTGATGATAAAAAGCCGGTTCCAACGGAGTGGATGCACGCGGTTTATGGATCAGGTTGGGAATATAAAGCGTCAAATCGGACAAATTAATGATGGAGAACAGTTATGTCTTCAATTCTATCGTATTCCAGTTTTAGAAATCATTTTGTAGCTGCAAAACGATTTCACCTGATGTTAGCGCACTATGGAAATGTTGCAGCTAAAAATGTCACAGATAAAGAAATGAATAGTGAAATGCTCAGTGTACGAAAAACCTCTGAGGATTTGGTAACTGCCTATTCTAAAAATTTGGGGTGGCATAAACAGCCTTTAGCGACAGTTAGCGTCAGGAATGTCTTGGCTAATCACCGCTGTATTGCTTTTCAAGAGGGCAATGAAAAGCCGGCTGCTGTCACTGGTGAAATTTTAAATTCTGAGCGCCAGCCACCAAAACCCTCACATTAGATGCCAACGGCAAACCTAATGCAATCCCCTACGGACGCGCAGTCAAATTTCACGGCAAAATTTACCAACC
>LUTY01000115.1 GCA_001640045.1 Candidatus Thiomargarita nelsonii
GGCGGCAGTATGGCGTCTTTTGCGTCTTCATGGAATGCCCGTTTCTGATTCCATCATTACGCCAATCCTTGTCTCAAGCATACTTCTGATAGCGGGTATCGTCAATTTTTAAGCGGGTTGGTGAGTGCTTCTGTTGTTTTTGTAAGCATTCTGATTATACAGATGGGCTATCCTATATGTTTCTAACAATTGAGCCTCGGCATGAACTACGTTTTTGCAATTATACAAGATTGCTGAAGGCCATGTATCGTGTTCACCGATTACGATCACTTGTTATTCGTTTAGTACTTTCTTTTGAAGAAAAAGAATTCTTTTCAGGCACTCTGCGAGAATTATTGCAGCATTACCATGGTGTTTGTGTTGGTGCATACTCATATGGTGCCTGTATGGTTCCAGGTGCCTGGCCTGCTGGTGTGACGGTTGGGCGCTATGTTTCTGTTGGTCCAAATGTACAAGTTTTTCTACGAAATCATCCAATGGAGCGTTTGTCTATGCACCCATTTTTTTACAATAGTGCATTGGGTTTTCTCCACGAAGATACTATTTCGTCAGGAACACTTGATATCGGCCATGATGCTTGGATTGGTGCAAATACAATCATTACTCCAGGGTGCAGCCGTATTGGGATTGGGGCGGTCGTGGCTGCTTCTAGCGTTGTCACCAAGGATGTGCCAGATTTAGCTATTGTGGGAGGGAATCCTGCTCGACTTATCCGCTATCGTTTCAATGAGGAAATCTGTCATCTAATTATGGAGAGCCAATGGTGGGAGCACTCTGTTGATGAGTGTGTTGCTCAGATGCCCTCGATGCTTCGTTCGTTTGATGATGGAAGCACGTTGCACCCTTTTTTGCAATGTGCCGTGCAAAAGGAAGGGAGACATACCGTTGAGAATTGACAATATTCGTGATGTTGCCGAACGCCAGCTTTGTTGCGGTTGTGGTATATGTGCTTTCATCAATTCGGATAAAATATGTATGGTGGATGATCTCCACCAAGGGCGCCGTCCGTTAGTGATGGAGACTGGTGAGGCAAACGTCGCTCTAGAAAAGACGGCGTTAGGTATTTGTCCTGGTGTCAATTTGGGGCATGACTCTGAACTGAATGATCCCGCGCTGATTAGTACGCTTGTTTCAGACTGGGGGCCAGTACGAGAGGTATGGGAGGGCTTTGCGTCTGATTCTGAATTGCGCTATGCGGGTTCCAGTGGTGGGGTGACGAGCGCACTTGCGCTCTATGGTATCGAAGGTGGAAAGATGCATGGAGTGTTACACACGGCAGCTCGTTCAGATGTACCTTATCTCAACCACACAGTGTTGAGCACAACTCGGCATGAGATACTGAGTGCAACTGGATCGCGTTATGCGCCGGCAAGTCCCTGTGATGGCTTGCAGAAGATTGTTGATGCGCCAGCACCCTGTATTTTTATTGGAAAACCATGCGATGTTGCGGCTGTGCAAAAGGCGCGTAAGTTCCGCCCCGATCTTGATGAAAAGGTCGGATTAACGATCGCAATCTTTTGTGCTGGTACTCCGACTACAGCTGGTACCCTAGCATTACTGGAAAGCTTCGGGGTGAACGAACCGGGGTGTCTT
>LUTY01000116.1 GCA_001640045.1 Candidatus Thiomargarita nelsonii
TCTGCGATGCTTGAGATTTCTCCTATCGTCGCAACGAAGTAACGCCAGTAAATGACAAAGAATTTCTCCTATCGTCGCAACGAAGTAACGCCAGTAAATGACAAAGAGCCTGAAAATAGGGTTAAAAAAACGGGGCAGAATCACCTCAAATTTAACACCCCAGTTGCAAACCCCGTCCAGCACAAACGAATGAGCTTGTAGGGTTTTTATTCGTTGTTGACCATTAGTTGTACTCACCCCCGTGAGTATAAACCACTTGCCCATTAATCAGAGTATAACTCACTTCCCCTTTAAATTCCCACCCCAAAAACGGTGAATTTTTCCCCAAACTGTGCATATTTTCTTCGCTCAAGGTCCAATGCTTGTTGGGATCGAATATGCACACATCAGCAGTACTACCCTCTGCTAAAGTGCCCGCTTCTATGCCTAAAATCTGAGCCGGTTTGTAGGTCACATTGCCAAGTAGGGTCATTAAATCTATTTGCATTTCTTCGGTAAGCTGTAAAGTGAGCGGCAATAAAGTGTCTAGGGCAGAAATGCCCGAAGCCGTCATCGCAAAGGGGCTGCGTTTAGCATCCGCTTCATGCGGTTGGTGATCGGAGCAAATGGCGTGAAGGCTTCCGTGCCGTAAGCCTTCGCGTAAAGCTTCTTTGTCGTTTTGGCTGCGTAGAGGGGGGCAGACATGGCATTGACTGTTATAGTCGCTAATGTCCTTATCCGTTAAAAATAAGTGATGGGCACTGACATCGGCTGTGACTTTGAGTCCCTTAGCTTGGGCTTCTTGAACCATGTTGACCGCTCGGGCAGTGGATAGGCGGCAAAAATGCGCTCGCACGCCTGTCATTTCAATCAATAATAAGTCACGAGCGACTTCTATCGTTTCGGCGGCTTCTGGAATGCCTGATAAGCCTAAGCGGCTGCTGATTGCGCCTTCATGGGCACAGCCGTTGCGTCCGAGCCATGGTTCTTGGGCGTGTAGAAAAACGGTTAATTCACAGTTAGCGGCATATTCTAGGGCATGACGTAATATGTCGGTGTTGACGATGGAATGCACATTACTGACTCCGATGCAACCGGCTTCTTTGAGTATGCCCATTTCCGCTAAATGTTCACCTTTTAAGCCTTGAGTCAGTGCCCCTAAGGGTAATATTTTCGCCATGCCAGCAGCGCGATGTTGCAGGAGTTCTGCCACGGCGGGTGTATCAATAACGGGATTGGTATCGGGTGGACAACAAAGCGTTGTGATACCATTTGCCGCCGCAGCGCGTGTTTCGCTGAGTATCGTGCCTTTATGCATCGCGCCGGGTTCTCGTAATCGTACACTCAAATCGACTAAGCCGGGGCAAACAATGTGGTCTTTGGCTTCAATCTGTTCATCTGCTGAAAAATCAGCGGGTGGTGTACCAAATGCGAGGATTTTTCCCTCGGCAATATGCAGATCGGTGACTAAATCGAGATTTGAAGCGGGATCGATTACCCGCCCTCCGAGAATACTGAGCGTGGCCATTAATGCGCTCCCTTTTGTTCTGACATTGTACCTAAAGTCTTCGCCATCACTGCCATTCTGATCGCTATGCCATTGCTAACTTGTTG
>LUTY01000117.1 GCA_001640045.1 Candidatus Thiomargarita nelsonii
AGGCATTCCTTTGCTCCGCGTGGGAACGAGAAAAACCTTGGGCTTTTATAACAAAGGATAAAAAAACCAATATTTTTGGTTTGTTCTGTTCTTTTTTTCCTATTTGCTTGTAGGGCTCCTTAAGCGATAGCGTATCCACCAAGTGGCGATAGGTGGATTAAGGAAAGTAATTACGGACATGCGGGGTACTTTTAACACGTACCAGATTTTGGGCGATAGAGATAAACTTGCCCAAGGTAATAATATCATCCATAAGAGGATTTGACAAGGCGAGATCAATATTTGTATCACTATCAGCGGTTAGCTGGCCGATCATTTTGCCAAAATAGTGTGTCACTCTATCATTACGCGCCCTACTCATAAAAAAGCCACCCTACGCTCGCTACGTCAGTCTTATGCATCTATTAATTCTGTTAATGTTTGAAGCTTTGAACCTTTTCGGGTGAACTCACCCAAAAGTGTAGGGTGTGGCTTTTGACCACGGCGGGCTGCTCATCACGATCTGGCGCGACCGCCAATCACTTGCTCTGTCACACATAAAATGCCGATCCCGTAGCCACGGCTTTGGCTGTCTCAATCAGAGACGACTTATTGGGAACGGCTAAGTTAGTGGCAAAATGGCAGATATTCGGTGATTTTCGTGTATCGTTTGAGGCAGTTTGCGTCAACTTTTCAGACTTGCTTTCGGGGTTGTGTTTTTTTTCATTTTTCGGTATAAAGGTAGCCGCCACTGCTCCCCATTGTCCTTAGATGGCTGGAAAAAATTTGAGGGTAAAAATACTTGTCAATAAGGCATTTTTTTATCATCGTGATGTGAACCAATAGTATTTAAGCTCTTGGACTTAAACACACGAGGAGATAGTCATGGAGAAATTCAAATCCGCACTTGAGGCTTTTCTTAGAAATGAGATAAAGCGTAAAGAGTTAACGGAGCAAATTGAACAGTTGTTAAAGCAAGATCCTAAGTGTTCTACTCAGTTACTTTTAGAGCTGGAAAACTGGCAGAAACCTAACTCTAACCGACTTCTAAATCCGAGGATTTGTAATACACTCAAATCCCAGATTGAGCAGTTTGATAAAATAAATCGACAGGACGCTGCTTCAATACCAACCAATCCGCGTCCGCAAGGCATTAAATCTACCAATAAGCCTAATAATAAGCGGTCGTCGGGCGCGTCCACTAGTCAATCTTCTTGGTCGATTTTCCAAGATGGGAATGATGAAGAAATCGTTCTCGAACCAAATGTAGTTATCCGAGATAATTATCGTTTGATAGAATTGATTGGTGAAGGTGGCATGGGCGTGGTTTGGAAAGCCATCGACTTGGTTCAGGAGGCTGGGGATTCACGTAATCCTTATTTTGCTATCAAGTTTTTAAGTCGAAAATTCAAGCGACATCCAGATGCGCTTAAAGCATTGGTACGTGAATTTGCTCGCTATCAAAGGTTAAACCATCCTAATATTGTCCGTGCTTATGCGTTAAGTCATATGGGCGGCACCGCCATCCATAAACTTTCTCCCTTTGGTCGAAATGACATGGGGATTTTGGATGGAGACTAGCCTAGAAAACCACATTTGAAAAATATCTCCTTG
>LUTY01000118.1 GCA_001640045.1 Candidatus Thiomargarita nelsonii
TACGTCCTTGGGTAGATCATTGGTTGTGGCAAAAAATGCAGGATGGTTTGTTGTCTCCTAATCATTTTTATGAAAACAAGGAGCATGGTTGTCGCGACTTCTCTAATCCCAATTCTTTACGTTTGTATTTGGTTAATGCTCCATAAGTCTGTTCACAATTTAGTTGCTTAACCAATTTCCATCTTACCATTGACATAAATGTAGCTTCTCTAAAGCCCTTTAATTTTGGATTCCAACCATATAAAAATCCATCTGTTTGATGATTATTTGCTGTATGACAATGACTGCAAAGTGCAATTAAATTGCTTGGTCTATCTGATCTGTCTTTTTTCCAATATCCTAAATGATGTATTTCTAAAATCTTGCTTTTACCTTTACATTGAGTATTCTGACATTTATGATTATCCCTATGTAAAATGTATTCCCTTAAATCACTAAAGCCTTTTTGTTCACCTTCCTGATACGAGTTGCCCTGAATATCGGAATTCTTGATCTTTTGTATATCAAAATTTGCCACCTCAACAATCACTTTGGTAACAGGTAAAATACTTTTAATTTTCTCAATAAACTTTATGTGACTATCCAGTTTATGTTGAATTGAAGGTGCAAGCCAATCCTCTCGCTTAGTGTCTTTTAAAAAACCAGGTTTTCTATGACGTAAACGATTACGCCTTGCCCTTCGGTACTTCACTCTTTTTGTTAAGCGTTCACTAATACCATCCAATAATGTTAATTCACCGCCTAACACTTCTTCAATTTCTGTCACAGCTGAAAACCCTATATAGGTATAACCTGAATCAATGCCTAATGTAACCGGTTGTGTTTCAGTGCCTGTATCAAACAGTAATTGAATGGTGAAGGGCGCACGATTAACCACTTTAGCCTTGGCTTCTTTGAGCCACTTCCTAACTTTTCCATGCCGTTTTGTCGGCATTAAAACTTCACCCTTTTTTGAAATCACGTAAACCATCTCTATCACCATAAATGTTAATGTATTTAAAAAAATTAGGTGGTAGTCTTTAGTGCGATAAGCCGAGAACTACCAAACTCGTTGATCCACATCGACAATGTTAGAATGCTTTTCAAGGGGTTGACTTCGCCTACCTCTCAGCGATGTTTACAGTGCCCTGTTAGTTTCATGAACTTGTGGAGCATTCAGGCTAACCTATATATCATTCTAACGTAGCCCAGGTTAAAACTTGTGAGCTTTCAGTACCTAAAGAATATTGTCGAAAACTTACTAAGTACAAAATCTAGGCTTAGTCTAATCAACCGGGCTTGTAGGTTGCCCCGCAAGCCCCGCTGTCTTTAGCTGCGGGGTAGTTGATGCTTGTGAGGATGCTCAAGTCAGTGTATTACTGATACCCGGTCGTCGTAAAGGCAACGGCGTTAATTTATTTCCTCATGTGGAGTGCAATTCTAAGTTACGCATTGCCCAATTTCGCGCTTATTTTGATGATTCTATTCGGCTCTCTATCGCCCGCAAAGTGGTAACGGCCAAAATTCGTGCCCAAGCTCATTGGCTCAATCATCATAATTTAATAGGCGATTTTGAAAAATCTGAGCCTCAGATAGAAAAGGCAAGGGATA
>LUTY01000119.1 GCA_001640045.1 Candidatus Thiomargarita nelsonii
CGCCAAAATGCACCCATATCTTGTAGAAAATCGGGAGCGCATTCCTGAAACCTTAGAACAAGAATCGCTGATATCCCAAGAAGAACTCAAGCAATTTGAGTCACTCACTGATTGCATTTTATGCGGCGCCTGTTTTTCAGCCTGCTCTAGCGTCAAAATTGATGATACTTATGCGGGACCACTGACTATCGCCAAAGCCTATCGTTTTTCCATTGATCCGCGTGACAGTTTTCGCGGGATGCGGATACAAGCATCAATGGATCAAGGATTATGGTCTTGCGTACAATGCCGCAAATGCCTCAAAGTCTGTCCTAAAGACATCCGTCCTGCCGATGCCATCCGTCAGATGCGCCGTATAGATTCGTCAATTATGTATTGGCTTCGAGGGGGTTGATCCTATTGTAGAGCCGATTCCCATCAAACCCACCGCCCATTATTCTATGGGTGGCATCCATACCGATATTAATGGCTTGACACCCATTGAGGGCATTTATGCGGCTGGAGAGGCGGGCTGTGTCTCCGTACACGGCGCAAACCGGCTGGGTGGTAATTCTCTGTTGGATATTCTAGTTTTTGGTCGTCGGGCGGGCATCCATGCTTTGGAATATGCACGTCACACTGATTTTCAACCCATGCCGAAAGAGGCACTGGCACCGGCAGAAACCTGTATCAAGGATCTGACGGACGGTGATAGCAAAGAAACAATAGCCGATATCCGCCAAGATATGGGAGATTTGATGGCAGAGAAGGCGGGGATTTACCGCGATGCAGCGGGTTTGACACAAGCCGTTGCAGGTTTAGCCGAACTCAAAGCGCGTTATAAACGTTTGAAGATCAAGGATAAAAGCAAGATATTCAATACTGAACTGGGCGCAGCATTAGAATTGGGAAATATGCTGGATTTAGCCCAGGTTGTCGCACAAGGCGCACTGGAGCGTACTGAATCGAGAGGAGCGCATTATCGAGAAGATTTCACAAAGCGCGATGATAAAGAGTGGCTTAAACATACACTGGCAACCAGAGCCAGCGATGAAACCCCAAAGCTGCATTTTGAGCCAGTAACGATTACTCGTTTTCAACCAGAGGCGCGAACTTATTAAAGATGTCTCGGAGTGCAAGGCGTACCTTGCACCAGAACTCAACCCAAGGAGCTTCTTATGACCGAAAAAATCACCCCAATACGGGAAAAAATGCTCGCGAATATCCGTATTCAACGCTTTACACCTGGTAAAGATCGCTCTCCTTATTTTGACAACTTCAAAATGCAAGTAGAGACGGGCATGACCGTCTTAGAAGTATTGCGTCACATCAAAAATACTCAGGACAGTTCCCTGACATTCCGCGCCTTTTGCCGCTCAGCCATTTGTGGCTCCTGCACGGTGCGAGTAAACAATAACTCAGTACTGGCTTGTAGCACCCAATTGTTGCCGATTATCAAAGATTTTGGCAAAGCCTCAGTCACTATCACCCCCATGGCAAATCTGCCTGTTCTCCGAGATTTGGTGGTGGATATCGATCCCGTTATTGAGAAACTCGCCAAAATGCACCCATATCTTGTAGAAAATCGGGAGCGCATTCCTGAAACCTTAG
>LUTY01000120.1 GCA_001640045.1 Candidatus Thiomargarita nelsonii
AACAAACACTCAACCAATTGTTGGTAGAAATGGATGGCTTTGAGGGCAGCGAAGGCGTGATTGTGATTGCTGCGACTAACCGCCCCGATGTCTTAGATCCTGCCTTATTGCGTCCGGGTCGTTTTGACCGTCAAGTGGTGGTGCCCTTGCCTGATATTCGTGGACGTGAGCAAATTCTCAAAGTTCACATGCGAAAAGTGCCTATTGCTGATAATGTCAAACCAAGCCTGATTGCACGCGGTACGCCCGGCTTTTCTGGGGCAGATTTGGCTAACCTTGTCAACGAAGCCGCCTTATTTGCTGCCCGTTTCAACAAGCGATTGGTAGAAATGGAAGAATTTGAAAAAGCCAAGGATAAAATTATGATGGGCGCCGAGCGCAAGTCCTTGGTGATGACTGAGGAAGAGAAAAAACTCACGGCTTATCATGAAGCCGGACACGCTATTGTTGGGCGCTTAGTGCCTAAACATGATCCGGTGTACAAAGTCACTATTATTCCAAGAGGACGTGCTTTAGGCGTGACAATGTTTTTACCCGAAACGGATCGCCTCAGTTATAGCAAAGTGTACTTAGAAAGCCAAATTTCCAGCATGTTTGGTGGGCGCATTGCTGAGGAACTGATTTTTGGGGCCGAATCCGTCACAACCGGTGCCAGTAATGACATTCAACGGGCCACAGAAATGGCCCGCAATATGGTCACAAAATGGGGCTTATCAGGGCGTTTAGGGCCGCTCACTTATGGTGAAGATGACAGCGAAGTGTTTTTAGGCCATTCCGTTACTCAACATAAAGTGGTCTCTGATGAGACAGCGCATGTGATTGACGAAGAAATACGCTCATTCATTGATCGCAATTACAGCCGTGCAGAAAACTTGCTCAAAGAGAATATTGATATTCTGCATTTAATGGCAGAAACCTTGCTCAAGTATGAAACCATAGAAAGTGAACAAATCGACGACATCATGGCTGGAAAGACGCCCAAGCCACCAAAAGACTGGGACGAGAATGGCAACCCCCCAAAGAAAGCCAATACGGAAGAACAGAGTCTCGAAAATCAGTTGGATGATGCAATTAATGGGCAGGCTAGTTTACAGTAAACATTTCTAAAAATCCTATTTCTTAAAGAAATAGGATTTCTTTGAAAGTTTTTTTTTGACATATCACAGGAGAAAAATTTAAAAATGGCAAACCAAACGTCTGAAGTGCTCGAAACCTTTTTTGAGGAAACCATCCAAAATATGGAACGACAGTTTACGTCACATGAGTTTTTTTTGAAACTTGCCCACGCTCACCAAAATGAATATGTTGCAGCGTTGGCAAGTTATACTAGCCCTTTTAAAGATTTGCATTATGATCTCGTTAAACGACTGCGGAAATTGGACGGTAAACTGATCAGTTTACAGAAAACAGACTACCCAAGCAGAGATATTTTTGGTATTGCCTCAACAACGACGTTGTGGCGCAAAAAATAAACAAGCATGCCACCAGTAAATGCCCCCCAAGTGATGGGAATTATCAATGTGACCCCCGATTCATCTTATCCATGACCTTGTACTTGCCTGGCAGTCCATCGATTTCTACTTCTGTAC
>LUTY01000132.1 GCA_001640045.1 Candidatus Thiomargarita nelsonii
ACCCTCGTTCCCGACGCTCCGCGCTTATCGTTAGACACAAGTCCATTGACGATATTTTGTAGGGTGCGTCGGACGCACCCTACAAATATATTTTTATTTCAAGTGCTTATATACTTATGTCTAAGTGAGTGCGCTCTGCGTCGAATTTTTAAAAAGTTGCACCTCGCGTTTATTTAGTTTCAAACAAAACCTTCGTCAACTCATCCAAAGACATAATCGGCGCACTACACTGATAGCCGGAACAAACATAAGCCACAGCCGCCCCTTCCGCCTTTCTGTTAGCAAGAATACCAGGTAAATCATCCGCCCCCGTTGGAATCGCAAAACTCAAACGTTGTGGCGCATAATTTTTCTGACACACCGCTTGCCATATCTTCAAAGTTTCTGGATCACCTCGCAAAATAATCGTCTGAGGTGGGAATAAATAATCCTCCACCGCTAACAACATCGTCGTATGACCAGAAGCCATCTGCATCAAACTTGACCAAGCCGCTTGAATCGTTTTTTCAGCCGCTTCAAGATAACGGGTTTCTCCCAAAATATGCCCTAATCGTCCCAGCGCATGTGCCGCAATAGCATTCCCGCTAGGCACTGAATCATCAGCAAACGATTTAGGGCGCGAAATTAAAGTTTCATGGTTATGCCCCGTAAAATAAAAACCACCTTGCGCCGTATCAGCAAACTCCTCTAACAACACCTCTGCCAATTCGATAGCAAACGCCATATCCCCATCGCGCCAACGCGCTTGCAACAAGCTCAAAATCGCATCCAGCAAAAACGCATAATCATCCAAATAAGCATTCAAATGCGCCTTGCCATTCGTTGCCAACAAGCGTCCATCAACCCAGAGCGTATTTCTTATAAAATCAAGAGATTGCTCCGCCGCCTTCAGATAATCCTCACGACCAAAAATCCGTCCAGCCGTTGCCATACCCTTAATCATCAAAGCATTCCATGACGTTAAAATTTTATCATCACGCCCCGGATGCACCCGCCCTTCACGATGTTGAAACAAAATATCACGCGCCTTATCTAAACGGGCATCAACTTCTGAGAGAGCTAAGTCCATGTCCTTGCGCTCATGGTAGACATGCAAATGCCAGTTGCCTTCAAAATTCGCAGGTTTATCCAAACCAAAATGATGAGCAAACAGCGGATAAAGTTCCTCATCTAATAAGCTTTTCACCTCCGCCGGTGTCCAGATATAAAACTTGCCCTCTTCACCTTCAGAATCGGCATCAAGACTTGAATAAAATCCCCCTTCTGGGGACTGCATTTCACGGATAACCCAATCCGCCGTTTCCAAAGCGGTTCGTTTAAATAAATCCCCCATAGAAGCCGAGTTCAGGGGAGACTCTGTTTCAATCAATTGCCAAGCTTCGCTATAGATACCTAAAAACGGCCCATTATCATATAGCATTTTCTCAAAATGAGGGATCATCCAAAGCTCATCAACAGAATAGCGGCAAAACCCACCCCCTAAGTGATCATAAATGCCGCCCAACGCCATTTTTTTCAGAGTAAACAAGGCCATATGCAAGCATTGTTCATCAGGCTTACTCTGCCTAGCGGTAATGACATAATGATGTAAAAGACGCTCAATATTAGAGATATGGGGAAATTTGGGTGCGCCACCAAAACCGGCATGAGTATGATCAAAATTCTGACCCAATTGTGCGCGTGCCTGATTGAATGGCTCCGCATTAATTTGTATAGAACCCGGTGCGCCGCTTTCATAGCCCCCTTGTAATGCTTGCGCTAAGGAGCGATTTTGCTCATTAATTTGCGCTTGATGCTCGTGATAAAATGCCGCCACTTTTGTCAATATTTCTGTAAAAGCTGGCATCCCATAACGGGGTTGCGGCGGAAAATAAGTGCCTCCAAAAAACGGATAATGCTCTTTGGGAGATAAAAACATTGTCAAAGGCCAACCGCCGGCGCGTTGAATAATTAACTGGTGTGCCATCTGATAAATCTTATCAAGATCAGGGCGTTCCTCACGATCAACTTTGATATTAACAAACAAATCATTCATTAATGCCGCCGTCTCGGGATTCTCAAATGACTCATGTGCCATGACGTGACACCAATGACAAGCCGAATAACCAATGGATAACAAAATCGGTTTATTCTGTTCTTTAGCCAAACTGAGGGCTTGTTCACCCCACGGATACCATTGCACGGGATTATGAGCATGTTGGAGTAAATAGGGACTCGTTTCATTAATGAGGGGGTTAGACATAAATTCATCTCTAATAGTTGATTAAAAATGTCAACTATACAGCATCCAGTCACTTTTTGCGAACATTTTCTAGCAAATAACGCGATAAAAAAAATCCTATTTCTTAAAGAAATAGGATTTTTAGGCGATTTACATCCCCTGTTCCAGGTGCATCCATTTCCAAAATTGAAATGAAGTGGACAATATGGTTCCAGTATAATCGTTCAACAACTCCTGATGAATGCCCTGTTCAAGGTCAATTTGCTCCTCAAGCAAAATATTTCCAGTTGTATCAGTATTCATATCTTCTACATGCAAATAGGCCTTGGGCCAGCGTTTTTCCTTATTCCAGCTATTGCACAACATTAAAACCCGAGCCCACTGATTTTTAGGAATATCTTTATCTGATGAAACTAAAATCTGGTAGATTTCATCATTGGAACCCGTAACAATAAACCAGAAGCTTAATTCACATCCCAGTTCCTCGTCATAAGCGAAATTGACTGTAAAGTCGCCCTCTTTATCAGTTAAATAATTAAGGTTAGTTTCGTTTAAGAAATTTTCGATCAGGCTGCGATCAAATTTCTTTACGCTAGGCATTGATAATTCTCCTTTTCAAGCCATGGTAATCGTTCAAAAATAATCAAACTCTTATAATCCTATCAAAAATTGACTTTGCAAGGCTTGATAAACGCATGCTGTCTAAATTCAAGTCCGATATTCCGCATTAATACGCACATAATCGTAAGACAAATCACAAGTCCAAACAGTTTCTTGACATTTTCCGCGACCCAACAAGATACGCACAGTAATTTCTGTCTCATGCATCACTCGTTGTCCCTTAAATTCAGTATAGCTTTCCGCCACACCACCATTTTTCGCAATGCACACATCACCCAGATAAATCTGCACGGCATTAATATCTAAATTGTCCACCCCTGCCCTACCAACAGCCGCTAAAATACGTCCCCAATTAGCATCGCTGGCAAAAAACGCCGTTTTCACTAAAGGTGAATGAGCAATAGTATAAGCTACGTCAAGACATTCTTCTTGAGAAGCACCTTGTTCAACAGAAATCGTAATAAATTTAGTCGCGCCTTCAGCATCGCGCACAAGGGCTTGAGCTAATTTCACACAAACTTCAGTGATAGCTTCGCAAAATGGGATATAGGCAGAATGCTCAATACTATCAATCGACACATCACCCTCTCCAGTAGCCACCAGCACACAAGCATCATTAGTTGATGTATCTCCATCAACAGTAATACGGTTAAAACTCCTTTTGACTGCTTGATTGAGACAATCTTGTAACACTGGCAGTGGGACAGCAGCATCTGTGGCAATAAATGCCAACATAGTTGCCATATTAGGCTTAATCATGCCCGCGCCTTTAGCAATGCCCGTCACTGTCACCGTTTTCCCTTCAATAGAGATCTGCACCGACTCACCTTTGGGCACCGTATCGGTGGTCATAATGGCATGGGCGGCTTTTTCCCACCCGTCAGCATCAAGGGCGGTTGGTAAAGCAGCACTGATTTTTTCTACAGGTAAACGTTCACCAATCACACCAGTAGAAAACGGCAAAACTTCATTAACAGCACAGCCTTTCAATTTGGCTACTGCCTCACAACAGTTTTTTGCATCGCCTAAGCCAGCTTGACCCGTCCCAGCGTTAGCATTGCCAGAATTAATGAGAAAAAAACGGGGAATTGTGCTTGCCAAATGCTGTTTCGCAAGGGTGACAGGCGCGGCGCAAAAAGCATTGCGTGTAAAGACAGCCGCGCAAGTGCTTTGCGGCGATAGCTCAAATAAGGTCAAATCATCGCGTTGTATTTGTTCTTTGATTTGAGCACAAGCGGTGCCTATCTTGATGCCCTTAATGGGCTTAAGAGGAAGTAATTCAGGTAAAAAGTTAATAGCCATTTTTATCTATCTA
>LUTY01000122.1 GCA_001640045.1 Candidatus Thiomargarita nelsonii
ACTCAATAATATAATCCGTAAATAACAATCATTGGTTTACTTGTTCCATCATTTTTTCAAAGTGTTGATAACTGCCTGTTTTGCCATCTTCAGCATTTCATCTAACATCGCTTTGAGTCTTGGACATTTTGAATAAGCCAGATTAGGATCAAGTTGACTAAACAACTCTCTGCCATAAGTCACTTTTTTGTAGCGACGTTTGGTGTGCTGTTTGTATAAACGTTCCAATAATTTCGCGGGCGGTTCATTAAAATTAACCTCTTCGGGTGGTTTATTGGGTAAAGCGTTTTTTATTTTTGGGTTAAACAAAATTGGATCTGAGAGTAACCACGCTTCAACTTCATGGATAGCAAAAAATTGACGAAATTTGGGATGTCCTACTTTCTGCTCTAGTTTCTCTTTTGCCCAGTGATAGCGTT
Source organism: Candidatus Thiomargarita nelsonii (assembly GCA_001640045.1). GTDB lineage: Bacteria > Pseudomonadota > Gammaproteobacteria > Beggiatoales > Beggiatoaceae > Thiomargarita > Thiomargarita nelsonii_A. The sequence continues at coordinate 420 of LUTY01000122.1, forward strand.
CCATTGCTGTCTTTCTATCTTTGGGATAAAACGTGGGACCATATAAATCAAGTAATGCAATAACCCCAATAATGTCTTTTTTATCGGGGCCTTCAAGATACATCCTAGCTTTAAGGGGTGTGTCTTTGACTAATTCTTGCCACCCCTCAAATCGTACCGCTTGAATACCAACACGTTTATCAAGGTGTGCATCTAGCCAACGTTTCAGAAATGTTGGGATAGCTTTTTGCTCTGTGTATCCCTCAACAAACAATTTGAATTTCATTCCAAATCCTCTAATTCACCAGAGTTAAACAAGCGGCCTAGAGAATATTTTCCTAACCAATAAGCCAGTGCCTCATCCTTTAAGTTTTTTAACCGCGTTTCACCTTGCTCACATGAAGCGACGGTTATTGTCGGCTTAGTGTCAGTAAACGCATCAAGAAATTGGGGAGAATGGGTCGTTAAGATAATTTGTGCTTTTTCCGCCGCCGCCACGGCATATTCAGCAACAATGGGTAACATGGACGGATGTAAACCCAATTCTGGCTCATCAATGGCCGTGACCGGGGCTGGGGTGGCTAATACGGTGAGTAAGAATAAAAACCGCAGTGTGCCATCTGATAATTCAGCAGCAGATTGTCCTCGTTGTAGCGATTTCCAAATGACTCGTAGCTGCGTTCTCTGATCGGCCGCTGGTGGAAACATTAATTCCTCAAATTCATTGCCAAAAGCGGCTCGCATGGCGGCATTTAAATCGTATCTAAAATCACGATCCTCTGTATATAGAGTATGCAATACAGAAATCAGGTTTTGTCCATCGGGCTCAACTCGTCTTTCGGCGCGTGTCACGACTGGCTGCCTAAGGGGCGCCTTTCTATCAACCGATATATCGTGATAAATCAACCATAAGGCGAGTTGACGTTGAAATCGAGTAATTAAACGATTAACTGTGAACGGGCTGGCTGCCATTGACAGCAAGCTTTCTTCTTCAGAAATGGATTCTTCCATGGTTTTCAGTGAATTATCGGTTTCTGCCAATATTTTGCTATTTAAATGATTTCTCTCTAAAAGTTTAAGCGCCCCCTGTAAACGCTCTTGTTCAATACGATAAGCACTGCTTTGACCTAATCTGGCCAGTTCTAATTCATAGAGCAAAGAATCCTTTTCATCAGACATTTTTAATTT
>LUTY01000123.1 GCA_001640045.1 Candidatus Thiomargarita nelsonii
GGCAATGGGGCGTTTGGGTATGAGGAAGATTTCTATGCATGGGAGTTTGGTTCTGGGGGCGGCATTGAGAATGCTGGCACCCTGACGCTGATGAACAGTACTGTGTCGGGCAACAGCACGAATAAGATAGGGGGCGGCATTGATAGTTCTGGCAGCTTAACGCTGATGAACAGTACAGTGTCGGGCAACAGCGCGCATGGAGTCTCATCTTATTTGATTAATGATGAACTTATTTTCATAGATGAAGGTTCTGGGGGCGGCATTGATGGCAGCGTGACGCTGCTCAACAGCACCGTAGTGGGCAATAGTGCGGATATTCCTAATAGTGGCGGCATTTATGGTGGCAGCCTGACGCTGATCAACACCATCATTGCCAACAATACCAATGGGGATTGCTCTGGCACCCTCGATCCCAGCAGTACAAACAACCTAATTGAAGATGGCACTTGTTCATCTGCATTCCCACCCGGAACTGATCCTAATCTTGGCCCCCTACAAGACAACGGTGGCCCAACTTTTACCTACGCCTTGCTGACAGGGAGCCCTGCGATTGATGCGGGTAGTAATGCCGACTGCCCCGACACTGACCAACGTGGAGTCACTCGCCCAATCAACGGCACTTGCGACATTGGTGCTTATGAATACCAAGGAATTCCCACCTATATCGATCTGCTCTCATTGAAAGCCACTGGCGCATATCACCCCGAATTCGCCTTATATTACACTACTATTCAATGGCAAACGGGGCTTGAAATAGACACTAACCACTTTGAAATACTGAAAAGTGCCAAGCAAGAAGGACCATATCAGCCCATTCGGGTTTGGTATGAACAGGATGGACAATACTATCCTACCGAGTGGATTTCTGCACAAGGTGAAGCTTGGCAATATCGCGTGTTTGATCCCGATGTGAGCGCGGAGCAGACTTATTATTATAAATTGAAAGATATTGATATTTCTGGGATAAGTAGCCGACATGGGCCGGTTTCAGCCACGATGCCCGATTAATCCCTTGGTTGTGAAAAGAACTCGACGCAGAGCGTCGAAGCAGGCATTCCCACGCAGAGCGTGGGAACGAGAACAAAAACAAGAACAGTAGACTTTCCAACCAACAGCGATATTTGGGTAACTACTTAAAAACTTTGACTTAATTTCACCCACTCTGCCAATTTTTCGCGGGCAGCACCGTTGCTCAAAACGGACTGTGCCTGTGTGATCCCATCAGCAAGGTTATCGCTTAAATCAGCCGCATAAATGGCGGTGCCCGCATTGAGCGCGACAATATCTCTCGCCGGACTGGCTTGATTCTCCAATACACCACGCACCATGGCGACACTCTCTTCGACAGAATGAACTTGTATCTGACTTAAGGGAGCCCGATTAAACCCAAAATCTTCCGGAGTCACACTATAACTTGTGATAGTCCCATTGCGTAACTCTGCAACGCTCGTCCCTGCCGCAATACTGATTTCATCTAGCCCATCTTCCGAGTGGACGACTAAAACGTGTGTACTGCCTAAACGTTTTAATACCTGTGCAATCGGCTCTACCCAAGCCTTACTGAATACGCCAAGGAGTTGATTG
>LUTY01000124.1 GCA_001640045.1 Candidatus Thiomargarita nelsonii
TAAATCAGCCGGTATTTTTAAACCGTCTTTAAAACGTACCCCAGTAACATGGTTTTCTCCTAAAATTTCGCTAGTTTCAGCTTGCATCAGAAAGCTTAAACCACGCTTTTCTAGCGAACTTTTTAATAAAGCGGCAGCGGCTTGATCTAATTGTTGTTCCATCAGACTGTCTAATAAATGCACAACAGTCACTTCCATACCTTGTTTCAACAAACCATTAGCCGCTTCCAAACCTAACAATCCACCGCCTATCACAACCGCCTGTTGTCCTTGCTTGGCAGCTTTAAGCATGGTATAAACATCTTGAATATCACGGAAACCCACAACACCGGGCAAAGTATGACCAGGCAGGGGAATGATAAACGGATTTGAACCCGTTGCCAACAATAAACGGTCATAATTGACAATAATACCTTTATCACTCTGTACTTGTCGTTTGCGTCTGTCTATAGAAGCAATGGAGTGTCCTTTGTATAAGGTGATGTTATTATCTTGATACCATTGCTCTTCGTTGAGCATAATGTCATTAACTGTTTTTTCACCGGCTAAAACCGGGGACAGTAAAATACGATTATAATTACCATAAGGTTCTGCCCCAAAGACAGTTATATCGTATTTATCTGGAGCAAGCTGGAGTAGTTCCTCAAGAGTACGAATGCCAGCCATACCATTGCCGATACAAACGAGTTTTTCTTTCATTTAAGAACTCCTTTTACTCGGCCTTTGTCACATTAGAAACCCTACCGCTTACGCCAAACGATAAGATAGATCGCTTGGCACTGTCTCAATTATCAGTGAACCGTGAGCAGTTATCAGATGAGGCGTTTGTCGCACCTCGTACCTCAGAGGAAAAATTGTTGGCGGGCATTTGGGCTGACGTGTTAGGCCTTGAAAACGTCAGCATTTTTGATGACTTCTTTGAGTTAGGCGGTCATTCTCTCCTCGCCACGCTGCTGGGCATTAGTTTCACCATGCCCACTGTTACCTAAATGCGCTTGCCCAAATAATAAACGATCACGTTGCCCACTAATATCCACGCTATCGCGCATGAGTTGAAAATACCAGGCACCATCCAGTGTATCGCCATACAACACTGCCCCTTTAATACGATTGTCTTCAATCACCAATTTTTTATAAATACCTTGGCTTGGATCTTGAAAAACTAATTCGTCGGTATTTTCATTGCCCCGAAAATCGCCGGCTGAAAATAAATCAATACCAGTCACTTTCAATTTAGTCGAAGTGACCGAGCCTTGATAAAGGGAATACCCTAAATTCGCCAAATGATTAGCGCAGACTTTGGCTTGTTCAAATAAGGGGGCTACCAAGCCATACTGTTTATTTCTGTGTTGCACACATTCGCCAACGGCATAAATGCGGGGATCATAAGTTTGTAAAGTATCATTAACGATAATGCCCCGTTCACAATATAGCCCAGTTTTTTTCGCCAATTCAATATTTGGACGAATACCCACCGCCATGACCACTAAATCAGCCGGTATTTTTAAACCGTCTTTAAAACGTACCCCAGTAACATGGTTTTCTCCTAAAATTTCGCTAGTTTCAGCTTGCATCAGAAAGC
>LUTY01000125.1 GCA_001640045.1 Candidatus Thiomargarita nelsonii
AATTCTGCGGCGGCTTTATCCACGCCCGCCGTGGGTTCATCCGCTAAAATGATTTGTTGATGCGAGTCAGGGTAGTAAAATTAACTCTAATACTATCAGCGTTACCGGTGATTTTAAGGTCAAGCAAGTTGGTCCTAACCTAGCCTATTCGGGCAATAATTCTGGAAACCAGAATGCTATTGATGGAACGGCTGGAGCGGGTAATATTGTAGTTAGTGCGAGTCATAACGGCTTGATTGATTCTGTGATAACGCTAACTAATGTGGACATCTCTCAGACTGGTTTTAATGGCTCCTTTGCCACAAATGCTGGTAACTCTAATAGCGTTGCAGCAGATGCTGGTGCCGGAAGTATTTATGTGAAAGACACTCATGGATGTAATAGTGGCAGTTACGGTTGTACTCCCTAATTAAGTGGCCCTGGTAGTAGTGCAATGTGGGTGAAGGCGCGTGTTTTTCAGGAGTGCAAGGTACGCCTTGCACTCCTGATGAACGATCTCATCCACATTGTACCACTACCTGAAAATGAAGGTAATGATAACACTCAATGTTCAAGTTTTTATCGTTCCCAAACTCTGTTTGGGAACGATAAAAAGAGTAGTCAGTAAATATCACAAACGATCACCCATTAAAATAAACCGCCACTCCCTATCAAAAGCCCGTTTATAAACCAAATAAACGCTAATCATAGCGCCCAAGGCGGTGGCGGCTGAAATCATCAGCATCACCACAATTTGATATTTAGCCGCTTCAACCGGATCTGCTCCTGCCAATAATTGTCCCGTCATCATACCCGGAATAGACACCAAGCCAACAGCACTCATCGAATTGAGGGTGGGCATTAAACCCGCTGTCAGCGCCGTGCGGATGCTGGGCAGTGAAGCTTCCCAAGGATTGGCACCGAAGGCAAGGGCTTGATTCACCTCGACAGCGCGTTTTTTGAGATCATCAAATAAACGCTCTAGGGCGAGAGCAATGCCATTCATCGCGTTGCCCAGTATCATGCCGCCGATGGTGAGAACGTAGCGGGGATCGTACCAAGGCTCGACATGCACAATCAGTCCCGTGACTGAAAATGTCACAATTGTGGTTGTGAGCAAAATCGCGGTTAATGTACTAAAATAGAGATTGGATGGCTTATGTTTGACGCGCTGGAGTAAGATTTGCGCTGTCATCAGCATCATAAAGAGGAATACGCCTAAAACTATCCAAACAACTTGTGCTTGAAATATCCAAGTCAGGACGAAGCCGAGTGCGATCAATTGTAGATAGGTACGCACAGTGGCTATGGCGAGAGAGCGTAAGAGCCCGAGTGACATGGCGATGGATACGGCACCCGCTGCTATGATAAAAAAGGTGGCGAGGGCTAATTCTAGCCAGCCGATGATAATCGCTTGAGAATTCATGTTTTAATTGTTTGCGCCTCTAAGACAATCTTTGCCTCGTTCGCTTGTTCTGCATACACATGACTGGTCAAGAGAACGGCACCCCCTTGTTCGCAAAATCGCTGCAAACGATCAAGTACCAATTCTGCGGCGGCTTTATCCACGCCCGCCGTGGGTTCATCCGCTAAAATGATTTG
>LUTY01000126.1 GCA_001640045.1 Candidatus Thiomargarita nelsonii
CTTGGACATTGGCGCGCGTTTTTTTGCCCGTGCGCGAGCCGGAAATAGACATTCCGCCCGGGTGGGAAGCAAAGGAGCGAGCCACCGCGCCCATGACCGTCATTGGTCCGGCGATGCCCCTCGCTATTTTAGGGGGAAAAGAACAGGCGCATTTGAATTATCATCCCAAATTGGGTCATTATCTTATCCAACCGCTCATTCAATCTATGGCGCAATTTAATACGCCAGATGAGGCCTTTAAGGCTTGGAATGAGGTGATTAAAATACGCGATAAGGCGATTGAGGAACAAAAAAAGCGTTGTGAATGGCAACATGAAGTTTCTAGGCGGGAATTTTTTGCTAAGTTGACGCGACGGGCTTCATTAAAACATTAAATATTTTGGTCCGGAGTCCAAGATTTATCTTGGACGCTTTAACTTTCTGGCTTGCTCAATAAAGAAATTATTCATGACTTATTATTTGGTGATGTTTGGGAGAGAGATTTTAACGTGTGGGATTATATCTAGGAAATTAGGAGGCAAACATGGCAACTTTATCTATTGATGGAATTGATGAAGAAATAATAACTCAACTACAAGTAAAGGCTAAACGGTTTAATACCGGTATTAATGAACTAGTGACACAATTCATTTCTCACGGCCTCAATAATTATCCGGTGACCAAATCACCTAGCATTAATTCTCTATTTGGTCTGATTCCTTCATCAACTGATGGTCTGGAATTCCAAAATGCTATGCGGGAAGAATAAACGATGCGTTTTGTCATATTTGATACGAATATTTGGATATACTTGTTAGAAGGTAGACTAGAACTTACCAATCTCAAAACTCAGATTGCCCAAGGAAAGCTGGTACCGGTATTAACCCCGGTGGTTTTTGCTGAAGTTTTAGGATGGCAGGAAATGGAGTCCAAAGAAGAGAAGGAAATCAGAGACTATTTTGCTTCCCTGGAAATGTTAACACTCAATATGGAACACTGGGAACAAATTATTTCATGGAGAAAGCAAGGGATTAAAAAGAAAATGCCCGATTTGCTCATTGCTGCCATTGCTAAAAAGTCTGGTTATCCCGTACTAACAAGAAATGTGAATGACTTTAATCAACTGGATATAGAGGTAGAAAATCCTTGGGAAGAGGATACATAAAACGGGGGGGGCGGTGAGCTTTTATTAAAGAACGCTTTTGTAGGGTGGGTGCAGCTTAGCTCTACCCATCCTACATATATGTTTTTAACTCACATAAGGAGGCAATAAAACAAAACCGTTTACTTTAAGTCCACAACGTGTAATACACAATTGCCCCTCATTTTGAGAGGATAACATTTTTTCAGGATCAGGTAAGTAGCGTTCCTTATCTTCTTCTGATACGATGTCTCCTATTTTACCTTCCAAACACCATTTACCCTCCGCAATATTGTCGAAAAATATCCGTGTCATCCCTTCCAGTTGCTCATTATCAATATTCGTTTGGATTTGTTCTGATCGTAACAGGGGATCTAACAAATCACTCAAAGTTTTGATAGCCGTTTCTTGTGCATTCATTTCGCGGCATAACATTTCATACGAAGACTCAAATTCATCCA
>LUTY01000127.1 GCA_001640045.1 Candidatus Thiomargarita nelsonii
CAAAACTTTATTTCCTATTCCACAGTACGAATTCTTTTGTTATGTCACAAATTTGAAGATTAGTCGCTTTCCCAATCCATAAGTGTTATGGAAAACGTTCTACCAGTGAAAATTGGATAGAGTGGTGCAAGAATCATCTGGCTTCTGGAACAATAAGAACTCAATATTTTTGGGCAAACTCTGCTCTTTTTCAGACCGGAATGAAGGCTTATAATTTGATGGTTTGGATGATGTGGCTCAATACTGAAACCCGTTTTCATGAGGAACCAAACACTATTAGAGCTTGGCTTATAAGTGTACCAGCAAAATTGATTAGTCGAGCGCGTCAATTAATCCTAACGCTTTCAGAAGATTATGTTTTTAAAGAACGTTGGCTGGAAATTGAAGACTCAATTTCCGCTTTAAATTTCGCTTGAGCTAATTCAACTGGCTTAAATTTTTTTATTCCCAAGAGGAATAAGGGACAATTACGTCCTTTTTTTAGATTAATAGTTCTAATCAGCTAAAAAAAAATAAAAATTAGAAAAATAAACGCCATTTTTTAATTTTTTACGAAAATAACCATTAAATTTATATGTAAATTTGACAAATTTATTTGAGAAAAAGTCTCTCAATTTTTAATTGCCATTTTTAGGTATTAAGAGAACTCGATGTTGAAAATTATTTGATTCGATTCCAAATGCTCATAACGAAATTAAACTTTATTATCGGGATCAGAAAAAAGCGTTCGTGCTTTTTCCGTGAGTGTCTAGTAGCAAGCGTAGGGTGCGTCCCACGCACCATTAATCTACATCGACCTCAAAAATGTGCGTGGGACGCACCCTACGCTCGCTCCGAGGAATTTTCAGTGATTTTGGAGTCCAAGATTTATCTTGGGCGAGCCGACGTCCAAGATAAATCTTGGACTCCGAGGTCAGATGAAGTTGGCCATTGGCATAAATAGGGCTAAAAAGTTTCCAGCACTATATTCGTACCGCTTGCCATTCAGATAGACGTACTTTCTACCCTGAGCTGCGATGATGAGTACCGGCTCATACACCCAAGGAATGCGTCCTTTCGACTGCGACTCCCTAAAGGTCACCAGATGATAAATATCAGTAGGGTATAAGCCATTTTCGGGTGCGTGTTTTGCAACCATGCTCCCAAACTCGGCCAACTTCGCTTTTTGGTTTGTCATTTTCTCTCTCCAAACGGCCAGAGCTGAATATACTAAAAAAACTTGAACAATTGAATTTAGCTACTATCTAATTTTATAGTTCCATTTTCCATAAAATAAATATTTTCTTATCAAATGGTTTTGAGCCAAAATAACCTGTACACACAAAAACCAAGATTCTTGACTAAACGTGGGGTATCGCCATGTATGTATTTGTACATCTTGGACACTTAGAGTTTTGTGCAAGAGATGTATGGATTTGTGTATTCAAATATCTATGTCAGTTGACTATAGTGATTCCCGCAGATATTAACCATTTAGATAATCACAAAAAGACAAATGGTGCTGCACTGCCATCCATGATAGGAATTTCTGCTGCATTTACATCAATATAAGCGTTATCTATACCTAAACCTGCTAAGG
>LUTY01000128.1 GCA_001640045.1 Candidatus Thiomargarita nelsonii
AATTTCTGCTTTAAGCCTTGCACAATAAGTTGGTAATCACAAGCCAGGACATATACACACCCTTCAATCTCCAAAAACAGTTTGAGGGATTCTAAAAGTTCAATTGCTTTTTCAGGGATTAAGCGATCAATATCATCAATAAAAACAATAATACGATTAAGGTTTAATGCCTCACATTTTTCCTTAACCAGTTTGACTAATTCTACCTGTAAATCCTCAATATATTGAGAGGGTTAAAAACAGCTCTTCATTGTATGGACAAATATTGAGAAATATTTATTTTTATTAAGAATATCAAAAGAAGGTTTGACAACATATTTTTTGTTTGGTAGTATGCCACCACCTTTATGGTGTACGGCGAGTTCCGCCGGAACTAACGTCTGTCAGATATGAGAACGTGAGTCCTGTGGGGATTGGGTTGGAGTGCGACCTCTGTAAAATCCCCTCTAGGGGATTTACTGAGCGAGAACCAAGCTTTTTCCCATGGGCTATCTCAGGGCAGAAACCGAACAGTGGACATTTGTCCACAAATCGGAGAACGGACATCTTTTAGTCCCTTTATTTCTGGCATATTATCGTTTGTCTCTCTCTTTTAATTACCCAACATCACCACCGCTAATCCCAATAAGGCAATCCCCGTTGGCCATTTCCATATCCAACGAATGACATCATCAGTGCGATAGCGACCAAACACATTTGTAATAGAAACGGCTAACAATACCACCGCAAACACTTTAGGCAAAAAAGTCAACCAATTTTCGCCACCGCCCAAAAATAGCGTCGTGTACAAAACGCCAACAGTATAAAGTTGAAAGCATTGCATCACAAACAAGGCGCCCATATATTTGCCGCCCATTTCAACCATGGGTCCTGTCGCAATTTCTGCTGGTGCTACATAAATCTCAAAAGGCTCTTTACCGAGCATGGCGTACATGGACATAATTCCAGCAATGGCTAATAAGGGCATACTAAATAATCCCCAAGTGCCATTTTGTTGTTGAATTTCAATGATTTGGACTAAGTTAGTCGAACCATAACTGATGGCAGCCCCTGCCACGACAATGATAAATGGTACATCATAAGCCAGCATGGATGAGAGGGCGCGAGAAATACCGATAGAGCCGTTGGGGTTAGCGCATTGACCGACACCTAATGCCATGCCAAGCATTGGTACCATTAATAAATAGATTAAGACAATTAAGTCGCCTTGGTGAGCTAAACCGTCCATGCCGGGTACGGGCAAAAATATTTCCGAGGCAATATAGCCGCCCAATAGCATCATAATGGCGATGTCGTGCATGTAACCATGCGAAATTTGTGTTTTTTTGGCATACAGTTTGATAATGTCATACAAGGGCTGTAAAAAAGGTGGACCAACGCGCCGCTCAATTTTTGCCCTCACGCGACGCATCATCAAAACTAACAGCAGCCCCACGATAAAGGCAATTAGGGGCATTAAAGTTATGTCTAGCAATAATTCACCGAAATGTATTGTGTTGTTTTCCATATTATTTTTAGAATCTTATTCTATTCAGGAGTGCAAGGCGTACCTTGCGCTTAACTACAGGGTTTAATGCCT
>LUTY01000129.1 GCA_001640045.1 Candidatus Thiomargarita nelsonii
ATGACGCTTTTCACATCAACAGGTTGATCAGCATGAAAGTTAAAATCACCTTTGGTGCCACCACCTACTGCTTTGTAACCACTTGGACAATCGACACACCCTCTGTGAAAAGCATCAGCTTCCATTCTTTCAGCAAGTTCTTTATAATCCTGATGTTTCATCATGTTACCTTTTAAACTTCAATTTATTTAAGTATATATCATTGGTTTTTACTCCATAATAGTTTCGCATTTCTTCAACTGATCTCATTTCATCCGTATTTTTTACTTTCCCGAGCAAAGTGCTGAATGTTATAATATCAGGATACAATTGTAGTTTTTCGTTGTTACTGACTTCTTGAATAAGTTCAATGCCTTCTGCAACACGACTCACTTTTTTAATTAAAGTGTTAAGTGTTATTTCATTAGGCTTGACATGAGATAATTGAGTATACGTCTCTGCTGTCATTAAATCAAAAATCTCTTTTGCATCTTTATAACTATTAAGTTTAGAGATGAGCGTCGTAAATGTGATGACATCAGGATAAATTCCATTCGTTTTAAGAAAGTCTAATAATTCAATGCATTCATCTTTTGTCAATGAAGTATATCCATTGATTTTACGATTAAATTGATAAAGTTTAGCGAGTTCGCTTCCCCTGTTGTGTGTAAAATCATCCTTTATTCTCCGCACACGCCCTTCTGTCGTTTTTTGTTGTAGTATCGTACTTTCTTTTAAAGTTGATTTAATTTCTTCAATCCGAGTGACTTTTTCAGTCCAGCCTTGATAATAGACAGTCGGTGAATGGGTTGCTATTATAATTTGGCAATTTGGATTTATTTGTCTTATATTTTTTATCAAACTCCTCTGCCAATCAATATGCAATGATATTTCTGGCTCGTCCATCAATAATATATATTCTTTTCTGTCTTGAAGCAGTGTTGTTAATAAGATAATCAGTATCTGTTTCTCGCCAGATGACAGATTTTCTGGTATAATTGGCGTTTGAATACCTGATTTTAAAAAGTGAAATGCCTTTTCATCAAATTTTTTTTCTGTATGACGAAATAGTTCAGATAGAACCTCAATACATAAGTTTTTAGTATCATAGATAGCTTGTATTTTTTCTAACTGAGTGGTTCTTGATACCTTATCATCGTTTTTAAAAGCTTCCTCAACTTGATTTGATAAATCTCTTTGATAAGTCACAAATTCAAGTTTTAACTTATCAAGTTGGTAATCAAGCAATGTGGTATTTGGGTTTTTTTCAACGACATCAAAAGTGTTAATCAATGTGGTATTCAATTGGTAATCAGTGGTTTCCACATTTCCCGTGATGCTTCTACTTTCACTATTAACTATAATTACAATATCATTTGTTAATTCGATAATTATTTCATCAATAGGATCAAATAGCCTAAAATTTAATTTGTTATCTTCAACCGGCGATATTGCTTCGTGAAGCATTCGTAGTATTGTTGATTTTCCTGAACCATTTTTGCCAATCAAAACATTGATGTCTTCATTGAGTGTCCATGGAAAATCTTTGTATCTAATTGAAAGAATTGCCCGGTCTTTTTAACAGCTATCACTTTACCAA
>LUTY01000130.1 GCA_001640045.1 Candidatus Thiomargarita nelsonii
GGCGGATAAGCTCAAAGATTTATTCGTTAATTTCTTAATTCGTTGTACTCCATTAGTCTTAAAAGGATCATCTCTGGTTATCTCACCGTTTGGTCATTCAAGTCTTGACCAGAGTGATTCACTCGTTTTTTTAATGGCTTTTAACTTGAGTTAACAATTTATAGATAAGTATTTGAATTTTAATACCTCCACTAATTTGTAGGGACTACCAATTTTTTTTTATAAAAAATTTTTATGAAAAATTTGAGTTCGACTTCAACAAATAAGACGCTTGATTATTACCCACTTTCTTCTACACAACAAGAAATTTGGTTTAACCAAATTTTATATCCTGACGCACCATTGTACAACATTGGCGGCTATCTACAGATAGAAGGTCCCATTGATCCCGCCCTTTTTGAAAAGGCACTCAATCAAGTCATTCAGGATAATGACGCACTCCGCATCCTCATTCACAAAGGGGAAAGCGTGCCCACTCAAAGCTTTGCGGAAAATGTTCGCCTTAAATTGGACTTTTATGATTTCTCCGATCAGGAAAATGCCCACCAGTTAGCACTTTCTTGGATGAAACAAGCCTTTGCTAAACCGTTTCAACTTTATGACAAACCCTTATTTCAATTTGTCTTATTTAAGATAGCGGCGAATAGCTATTACTCATTTCAAAAATATCATCATTTGATCGTCGATGGCTGGGCAATTTCCCTGATTGTCCAGCGTATAGCGGCTGCTTATAACGCACTGGCAAGCGGCGAGGAGAATGAACAAAAACCTTTTTCTTACCAAGATTTTATTCAAAACGATCAAGCCTACCTCGTTTCGGAAAAATTTGCTAAAGCTAAACGTTATTGGCTAGATAAATACCGCGAAGTGCCAGAACAGCTCATAATGCGGCACTATGCTGCTGCGGAGCAAATCATCCCAAGCCAATTGTCAATTCTGCACATCAATCGACCCTTTTACAATCAACTGATTGAATTTGCTAAAGACAATAAAGTTTCAACTTTTCACGTCATTTTAGGCGCATTGTATAGCTATTTCTCAAAAACAACGGCTCAACAAGACATTGTTATTGGACTACCGATATTGAATCGAGGGACGGCTAATTTTAAACAAACAGTGGGACTCTTTACCAACATCATTCCCGCTCGTTTCAGTTTGAATCTTGATTTGAGTTTTGTCGAGCTGATGCAAGCGATTAGTCTGGAATTGCGTCGGAATTATCGCTATCAACGTCTTCCTATTAGTGAAATTAACCAAGGATTAACCCAGCGTCGGCCGCTTTTTGACCTCATGTTGTCTTATGAAAAGCATGATTATGATACGCATTTTAATGGCAACCCCGCTGAAGCGGTGAATTTTACTCACGGTTTTGATCAAAATGCCTTGGAAATTTATATCCGTGAATTCCATGATGACATGGATGTCAGGGTGGATTTTGAATACAATCTGGGGGCTTTTGATCAAGAAGAAATTGAACTCATCAAGGCGCGTTTTGAATTTTTGTTAGGCGAAATTCTGAAAAAACCTGATGTGCCTATTCGGAAATTACCAATCCGATCCAAAGCGGAAAAAGCCA
>LUTY01000131.1 GCA_001640045.1 Candidatus Thiomargarita nelsonii
GCGAGCCTTTCTTTATATCGGCACCCTATTTCTGATATTCAACGTATTCGGACAATTGATTGGTTTTTATCCAGAAGATAGGCTCGGCAAAGCGACGGGGAACGTAATAATGTAGTTCCCGATCAATCGGGCCATAAGATGAAAATCTTCGCATATTTTAAACTCCAAAGGAATGGGATCAGACAAGGAGTCGGCCAGATTTATCTGATGCGTTCGTCCAAGATAAATCTGGCCGACTCCTTTGTTTTCCCCTCAAACGAAGTAACGAAGTAAACCTCCTCAACAACCGCCGCCACTTCACCCACAAACACGATCACCCAACTTTTCAGATTTTCCAATTGCCTAACTTCTTCAAATTGGAGATAGCCTTTGATTTTATTTTTGGCAGATTCCTGCGTTGATTTCAATTTACCACTATCAGTTTTTTTCAGATATTTTAATTCAAACAAAAACTGATAGTTTGGCGCAAAGGGTGGACGGTAAAGAAACATAATATCAGGATATTTTTGCTCAACTTCAGGCTCGCTTTTAATAAAATACAAATTAGACAAGCTAGCAAATCCGACAAATAACGCCTTAATATACTTTTCATCAAACGACATAAAATCACGATTGGATAAAGTTTGCAGAGATTAAGCCGACAAAGGGCTTCACTTCATTATTCTGCGCCAAACGAAGTAACGGAACTTCGTTCCGTTCAATTTTCCAACTTATCGCGCACCTCATCAACCTCAAAATCCAATTGATTGCGCTCATTTAGCGAATCCATGAAAAATTCTAAATACAAACCCTTAATCACATAATTTAGGAAACCAAAGCCTAAGCGAGACAATCCCACCTCTTTTATCGTCACCAAGCCCAAATAAAATAACAAACTGATGAAATCATCTTTGCTAAAGGGCTTTTCAAAACTAAATTGTTCTGTTAATAAACCACTCAGCACACCCGATTCAATCAATTCTTCAAGAACGACATAATTTCGATCGATTTCTCCCAACCTGAACAAACGACGCACTTTTCCATAATCACTGGCGATATTCGTATCAATCAAATTTCTTGGATAAGTGTTTTCATAAGCGAATTCTTTTAAGAAATAGAGAACCATGTCAGGATTATACAAACGAGTTTCGGTTCCTTCAGCAAAAAGATAACCATCATACCATTTTTTCAGATTTTTTAAAACATTCCTTGTCTCATTCTGATTAAAAGTGACTTTTTTTAAAAGCGTTTTAACCTCCTCTCCAGTAAAACCCATCATCTGGTGAAAATATTTATGAGTGGACAAATTGGTAGAGATATTAAATCCACTGGTCAAACTATCCAAGGTGATAGGTGTCACGCCAGTCACAAATAAACGATCAACAATACCAGTCGCAGTGCCTTCTTTGATCGCTTCATAAAATTTACGGACAAAACCGTTACGACTGACAAATTCAGCAAAATGTTCAAAGTTAAAAGCCAAAATTGAACGTCCCGTTACTTCGTTTCGTTGGCAAAATGATCGTATTCATCGATCAAAATTATTTAGGAAAAGGATTGCAAGGATTTGGTATTTTCAAAGATGACCCAACATGG
>LUTY01000141.1 GCA_001640045.1 Candidatus Thiomargarita nelsonii
CGCCGACATCGCGCAACATTTTAACTGGCATGGACCAATTGGTTGTACTTTTCCAGCCGTTATCAAAAATGGAGTCGTTTACACAGCCGCTAATGTTGACCCCTCTTGGATTGGCACCAATGGTGAGGAATTGATTAAAGCTAAAACGGATTGCCCTGTTTTATTATTAAATGATGCTGACGCGGCTGGCTTTGCAGAAATGGAATTGGGGGCGGGTAAGGGACGCGATGGTGTTGTGATTTTGCACACCTTTGGGACAGGTATTGGCAGCGCGATTTTTGTCGATGGGCGATTAGTGCCTAACACCGAATTTGGTCACATGGAAATCCGTTGCAAAGAGGCTGAGCATCGCGCCTCCGCACGTAATCGCACCGAAGAGGGTTTGAAATGGAAAGCCTGGGCATGGCGAGTGAATGAGTTTTTAGCGCGTATGGAGGCTTTGTTTTGGCCAGATTTGTTTATTATTGGGGGGGGGCGTGAGTCGACAACATGAAAAGTTTTTACATTTGCTAAATACCCGTGCTGACATTGTGCCCGCTCAGATGCTCAATCAGGCCGGCATTATTGGGGCGGCTATCGCGGCTGGTAAACATTTTCCGTAGCAGGACGCTCCGCGTCCTGGCAGGCATTCCCACGCAGAGCGTGGGAACGAGAAAACCCAGAGGTTAGGAACGAGAACAACCAGAGGTTTCTCGTTCCCACGCTCTGCGTGGGAATGCCTGCCTCGACGCGGAGCGTCGAGTTACACATAGCTTAAACTCACAACAGTCTACTAATTATGTCAGGAAATACTTTCGGAAAACTTTTTACTGTCACCACCTTTGGTGAAAGTCATGGTCCCGCCATCGGCGGCATTGTCGATGGTTGCCCGCCTGGTTTACCATTAACTGAGGCAGATTTACAAATTGACTTAGATCGTCGCAAGCCCGGCACGTCTCGACATACCACACAACGTCGTGAGGAAGATAAAGTTAAAATCCTTTCAGGCGTATTTGAAGGAAAAACGACAGGTTGTCCGATTGGGCTGCTGATTGAAAATTCTGATCAGCGTTCTAAAGATTATAGCCAAATTAAGGACAAATTTAGGCCAGGGCATGCCGATTATACTTATCAGCAAAAATACGGAATTCGTGACTATCGCGGCGGTGGGCGATCCTCTGCGCGTGAAACCGCAGTCCGTGTCGCAGCGGGTGCCATTGCTAAAAAATACCTTCAAGAGCGCTATGGTATGCAAATACGTGGCTATTTGGCGCAACTCGGCTCCTTAAAACCCAATCCTGACAATTTTGATTGGGAAGAAATTAAGGGCAATCCGTTTTTTTGTCCCGATGCCTCAAAAGTGCCTGAATTAGAAGCTTATCTGGATGCTTTACGCAAAGAAGGCAATTCTATCGGCGCACGTATCAACGTCGTTGCCAGTCATGTACCTGTCGGTTTAGGTGAGCCTATTTTTGACCGATTAGATGCCGAAATTGCCCACGCGCTGATGAGTATTAATGCTGTTAAAGGCGTAGAAATTGGTGACGGCTTTGCCTGTGTTCAACAAAAAGGGACTGAGCATCGGGATGAAATCACGCCAGAGGGATTTTTGAGCAATCATGCCGGTGGCATTTTAGGGGGTATTTCGAGTGGACAAGATATTGTCGCCAGTATCGCGCTCAAACCGACTTCGAGTTTACGTCTGCCCGGGCGTACTATTGATATTGATGGGCAAGCGACAGAAGTCATTACCACCGGTCGCCATGATCCTTGTGTGGGTATTCGTGCCACGCCGATAGCGGAAGCGATGTTAGCTTTGGTATTAATGGATCATATGATGCGTAACCGCGCTCAAAATTCATCTATAGATGTTCAGAAAAATAATTTCACACTTTAAACCTGCCAGGTTTTGGAAACCTGGCAGGTTTTTGGAAATTAAATTATTTATCTGAAAAACTATAAATAGGAGTACAAGATTTATCTTGAATCTTTACTGGCGTTTATCAGCTTTTTACCTTTTCTACTTTGGCAGCTTAGGGGCACTGATGCCCTATTGGAGTCTCTATTTAAAAGAGTTAGGCTTTGACGCGCAAGCCATTGGAGAATTGATAGCGATTATTTTAGCAACAAAAATCATTGCCCCAAATATTTGGGGCTGGATTGCTGATCACACTGGGCGACATATCGCTTTGGTGCGTCTCAGTTCATTATTATCTGTATTGTGTTTTTTGGGCGTTTTTCTGGGAAACAGTTATTTATGGCTAGCTTTAGTCTTCACTGCATTTAGCTTTTTTTGGAATGCCGCCTTACCCCAATTTGAAGCCACCACGCTTGCCCATTTAGGCACACAGTCTCACCGCTATAGCCATATCCGTTTATGGGGATCAATCGGTTTTATTATCACAGTGGTATTGTTCGGTTGGTTATTTCAATATGTCACAATTACCTTATTACCCACTTTTTTGATAGGATTGTTTGCTGGTATTTGGCTAACCAGCCTGTTAGTGCCCGAAAAAGCAACGGCGCAATTGTCTGTCTCTAGCGAATCTTTTTTTAAAATTGTTAAACGACCCTCCATTATCGCATTGTTTTTAATCTGTTTTTTAATGCAAGCCAGTCATGGTCCTTATTACACTTTTTATTCGATTTATCTGGAAGATTATGGCTATAGCCGCGACTTGATTGGGCAATTGTGGGCATTGGGCGTGATAGCAGAAGTCGGCGCGTTTTTGGTGATGCACCGTTTGTTGATGCGCTTTCGTTTAAGGCATTTATTGATAATCAGTTTAGGTTTAAGCGCTGTACGTTGGCTCTTGATTGGCTATTATGTCGAATCTTTGCCGATATTATTATTTGCCCAATTGATGCACGCTGCCAGTTTTGGCATGTATCATGGTGTGATGATGCAGTCGATTCGTCAAACTTTTGCTGATCGTCATCAGGGCAGGGCACAGGCGTTATATAGTAGTTTAAGCTTTGGAGCTGGCGGCGCGGTGGGGAGTTTGGTCAGTGGTTATACTTGGGAAAGTGCTGGGGCGCAGATGAGTTATTTATGGGCGGCGTTGATTTGTGGGGTTGCGGTGTGGATTAGTTGGCAATGGGTGGGGCGAGGCGAAAGGGCATAAATAAAATGGAAAAAAGCAACTTGATTAAATTCCCGCAGAACGAATCGCATCGTCCCCTCAATAATCAAATTGTAATGCTTCTCTTTGGCATATTTAATAAACTTACCCACCCATTGACCAGAATCGCGATCTGTGTAGAATGCCGCTGTTTTATCATCCTTTTTAAACAGCTCCCGATAAAGCGGATGATAATCTCTAAGATCATCACCAATTATTGCTAACACTCCGCCTTCATTCGCAAGTTTTAATTCGGCCATGCTTTGTAAAGCAGACTTACCAGCACCGGGTTGACCTCCAAGCATAATAGCTTTAGGGTTTTCGACTGCTTTTAGCCCAATCGTTAAATCGGGGATGATCTCCTCTCGAAAAATGTTTTCGTGTTGATCGGGCGTTAAGCAATATCTATCAGGGTCGTTGACCATCTTTAATTACCATACGCCATTAAACGTTTCAGCATTGCACCATAGACACAACGAATCTTTGAAACATTGTCTTGTTCTAAAACGTTTAAACGTTTTCTTTCTTCAATAAGTGCGGCTTTTTCTTTTTCCCATTTTGCCAGACTGGTTTTATTCGGTGGAATTTTTTCTTTTTCTGTTCTTATCCATTTCACCCGAAAACCTATCAATCCATTAAGTATTTCACGGGCAGATTCTAAATTAACACAATCGTCTTGTGTCCATTCTTGATTATTATCTGAAGCCATATTTTATAATACCCAAATTCTTTGCCACAAACAAAAACGCCGCTATCCTAAACTGATAACCTCAGTTAAAGCTTCGATGCTCCGCGTCGAGTTAACTGTTCACTGATAACTGATAACTGCCTCAGAAGCCAACTCACGGGCATGGGCATCATCTTCAAGAATTATCTCCAAAGAATTAGCAACACGGCCAGTTAATTGGGATAAAGTCGTTTCAATTATTTTAGGAATAGCACTAAAGCGCAAACGTTCTTGCAAAAAAGCCTCTACAGCGACCTCATTGGCAGCATTCAAAATTCTGGCTTTTGACTTATCCTTTTTTAAATAGTTAAA
>LUTY01003129.1 GCA_001640045.1 Candidatus Thiomargarita nelsonii
TTCGGCTGAGCATCGCGTGATGGTAGGCACTCATGAAGTACAAATGGGGCCAACTGAATTTAAGTTATTGCAATTTTTTATGCAACATCCAGAGCGAGTGTATAGCCGCGATCAGGTACTTGACCAAGTATGGGGAGCCAATGTATATATTGAAGAACGTACTGTTGATGTTCATATTCGCCGTTTGCGTAAAGCATTGACACCTTATGGTTATGATCGCCTCGTACAAACCGTTCGCGGTGTTGGCTATCGATTCTCGGTACACGAATAATGTCTAGAGCTTGGATTCAAGAATTTGGGCGGTTGCTCGCTTTGATTGGGGGAATGTTGTTTATTGGCTTCTTGACGGGACAGATTGTTTTATTTTTATTTGTTGCACTTTTGATTTATCTAGGTTGGCATTTATACAATCTGTATTGTTTAGAGCGTTGGTTTACCCATAGCAAAACATTTTATCCCCCAGAAGCGCGGGGTATTTGGGGCGAAGTCTTTTATCATTTTTATCACCTACAGCAACGCAACCGCAAACGCAAGCGTAAATTGAGTGCCATGCTCAAACGCTTTAAAAAATCGACCGCTGCCATGCCCGATGCGGCTGTCGTACTCGGAAAAAATTATGAAATTGAATGGCTTAACAAAGCAGCCCGTCGCTTACTAGGCTTACAGTCTCCCCAAGACATAGGCAAACCCATTATTAATTTCATACGCTCTCCCACTTTTTCTCAATATCTTGCCGATGATGAAAAAAGTGCCATTAATTTAGCGTCTCCCACCGATCCCAATCTTATATTAAGAATGCACATTGTGCCTTATGCTGGCAATCAGCATTTATTATTGGCTAGAGATGTGACACAAATTCATCTTTTGGAGCAAATCCGCAGCGACTTTATCGCTAATGTCTCGCACGAACTCCGCACACCATTGACAGTGGTTAACGGTTTTATTGAAACCATGCGTGATGAGGATTGTCCTAAAGAATGGGAACGCCCCTTATTCTTAATGGCTCAACAAACGGCACGGATGTGTAACATTATTGAAGATTTATTGCTTTTATCGCGTTTAGAATCGGCACCAGCAATGGAGATGACGCAGCCTATTGTTGTCGCTGATATGCTCAAGACTATTTGTGAAGAAGCGCAGGTACTCAGTGGAGAGAAAAACCATCACATCTCTTTAGATGCGGATAAAAATTTATCCCTTAACGGATATGCACAAGAATTGCGGAGTGCCTTTTCCAATTTGGTATTTAATGCAGTACGTTATACGCCGGCAGACGGTTCTATTAAAGTGCGATGGTATCAAGATAAAAAGGGGAGACATTTTGAAGTCAGAGATACGGGCGAAGGCATAGCACCAGAACATTTGCCACGTTTAACGGAGCGTTTTTATCGGGTAGATGTGGGACGTTCACGCAATCAAGGGGGAACCGGATTGGGTTTGGCTATCGTCAAACATGTTCTCAATCGTCATCAAGGAGAATTGCGTATAGAAAGTACGGTGGGCGAGGGTAGTACTTTTTGGTGTGATTTTCCCTAATAAATATTTCTCGTTCCCACGCTCCGCGTGGGAATGC
>LUTY01000133.1 GCA_001640045.1 Candidatus Thiomargarita nelsonii
GGTTTTAGCTGTCACAGCCCTCAGTACAGGACATTTTTTTTTTGTCATCCCGACGAGAGGAGAAATCTTGAAAGTATTGAGATTTCTCCCGTCGAAATGACAATCAATCAATGACTTTAATAATACTAAAAGAAAACGATTGTAACCCTTTGAAATTTTTATGTCCCCCAAAAGCGTTATAAAGAGAATATTTTCAGGCCGGTTTTGTGTTTCGACAATTGTGAATTGTGAATAAGCAATTGTGAATTATGAATGCTCATAAACTAAAGCAGCATTTTCAAGGTTTTTGTGCGGAATACATGACCAATTTTAGCAACTTTAGTTTCCACAAGTTCTAATTCTTCGTTCGAAGCATTACCCGATAAGATAAATCCCGCGCAAGTGCCACTATGTGTTGTTAATATGCCTAGCACGTCTACTTCATCCGCCTTTTTCAAGACTCTCGTGAGAAACGCATTGCCAGTCCGATTAACATGCAGTTCAGTTGATTTCTGGGCGCATTGGGCAATTTCAACATCGTCCCTTTTAGCGAATGCAAGCAACAATTCATTGTACAACTTATCATATTCGTCAAGGAGTTCCGGGGTGAAATTCAGGTTTTTGTTGTACTCCTCGGTCGAAAGCTCACCACCCGCATCCACTGCAATGATATTAAAGTCGGGGATGTAGTTAAGCTTGCTCAGAAGATTTCCCTGCCGATGATTATAGGCAACGCTCATGTAATAGTGGAGACCATCATGAGGTTCAATTTTTGCGAACAGCCGGGAAATAAAGTTCTCAGTGATGATAATACCAAACACCTCTTGAAACGCCCTGATCACTGCAAGCATATCGGCAGTACTTGAACTCAGCCCCTTTCCTATTGGAATGTTCCTGATGAAATCTATACTAATTTTAACCCCTGAACTCATGCCTAGAACCTCAAGCAGGTGTTCAGAAACCTCTCTTGATTTGGAGAACTTGGCATCGACGAAAGAAGGGCCGTCGATTGGTTCGCAGACCAGTTCACAGGTGCTCCACATATCGACTGGTATCGTAACGAGAAAGTCCTCTCCGTTTGACAACCTGCCTTGGACAATCTCGCCAAAACTTGCAAATGATTTTCCGTAGCCGATTAATTTCTCCGTCATAGTTTGACTCTTTGTATTTACAGACACAATAATCGTTTACCTTGAAACAGGAGCATGTCCTAGTACTTCAGGATAACTACGCCGACCCCATGCAAAGTATTCCCAATCTCTACCCACTTCTTTTGGGTCTTCAACAACAGCGGGATGAGACCAATCCCGCTTCAATTCTTCTGCACGTTCATTCAGCCATTCTGGATCAAAGATAGTCTGTAGGTAACGAATGCCGTGATCCGGAAAAATGGTTAAAATCCTTTTGCCTGGATTCATACGCGCAACCCAATCGGCTACTGCGTAAGCTGCCCCTGCGGTTGGTCCTAAAAATAAACCGTATTGACTATGCATTTGATGCTGACTTACGAAAAGGATTTTGCACATTTTAAGCTTGAGCTACACATTAAGAGCGATGAGTTTCTATCGACTCTTCAAGACTTCCAGCATGAGT
>LUTY01000134.1 GCA_001640045.1 Candidatus Thiomargarita nelsonii
ATTGGCATCAATAAAAAAGCGAGATTTGACTATTTTTTAGAAGAACGTTTTGAAGCGGGTATAGTCCTAGAAGGTTGGGAAGTCAAAAGTTTACGGGCGGGGCGCTTACAACTCCGCGATACTTATGTACTGCTAAAAGAGAGTGAAGCCTGGCTACTCAATGCGGTGATTACGCCCTTAGCCGATGCCTCAACGCACATTAATCCTGAATCTCAACGCACACGCAAATTGCTATTGCATCGCTCTGAATTAAATAAACTCATTGGTGGTGTAGAACGCAAAGGTTATGCCTTGATTCCCACCGGGATGTATTGGAAAAATGGCCGTGTAAAATTGGGATTTGCCCTTGCTAAAGGTAAGAAAGACTACGACAAGCGCGAGACTGAAAAAGATCGCGATTGGCAGCGCGAAAAAGAACGTCTTTTTAAAAAGTAACAGTTATCAGTTATCAGTTATCAAGAGCAAGCAGGACGGGTTAGCCGCTCGTGAGTCTATCAAATCAATCGCTTTCTAAGCGCGAAAGGCCCGAATACCCGTTCCCAATCCTTGGTAGGGGGAAAATCAAACCTCATTGAGGTGTTTCGCTTAATTCATTGAAAAAAAGAAATTATTACCATGATTACCAAGCTTGAAATCGACGGATTCAAAACTTTTGAGAATTTTAAAATAGAACTCTCTCCTTTTGTCGCCATTGCGGGTGCCAACGGTTCAGGCAAAAGTAACCTCTTTGATGCTATCCTTTTGTTATCCAGTAAAGCCGGCATCATAAACTGCACCGCCCGTTCCAATCCGCCTTGTACACCGCCTATCACCATCGTGATGGTTACGACCATAAAAAGGCTATGCCAAAACATTAAACGTAAAGGATCTCCGGTTAAATTATCAAAGACTGATTTGGCAAAACCAGCGATTTCGTTTTGGGGCATCGTATTGACGACTGCAAACGTGTCGGAGGCTAAAGTTGGGATATAGGCTAATGCCCAACCAGCAACAACACTATAATAAGATAAAATCAAAAAACCGGCGATGACACCTACCCAACCTAACAGTTGCCACAATCGAGAATGCCCGCCCTCTTTGGCGAGTGTTCGCATGGTATTAATAGGGCTAGAGCGTCCGCGTTTTCCCAACAAGACTTCAGCCATCATCACCGGCAAGCCAATCATGGCAATGCACAATAAATAAACAATGACAAAGGCGCCGCCACCATTTTCCCCGGTGACATAGGGAAATTTCCAGATATTACCCAAGCCGACAGCGGAGCCGGTAGCGGCAAGAATAAACGCTAAACGCGATGACCATTCGCCATGTATGGACGTTTTTTCTCTACTCATTCTCTTATCCTTATTTAAATTTGACAGTGCGTATTTTGAGTGAAAAAAGGTTTTTTCTCAAGCTTACAGTCAATAATTGTATTGGTTCAGTTATAATAACAAACCAGTTGAAATAAAAAAAAACCATTTCTTTAATCAATTTATCAACCACACTATGAAACCAAAAACACCCAATAATAGTATTGGCATCAATAAAAAAGCGAGATTTGACTATTTTTTAGAAGAACGTTTTGAAGC
>LUTY01000135.1 GCA_001640045.1 Candidatus Thiomargarita nelsonii
GTCAAGTTTTTCCAATAAGTTATCGTCAATAGAGGGATATGCCAAGGCACCGAGTTTGACACTGGCACGTATCAGTGCCCCGGTTTTATGGATGTGCATATTTTCCAATTCAACAATGTTTAAAGATTGTCCCGCAGAGTCCATATCAATCACTTGTCCACCCGCCATTCCGCGTGAGCCACTCGCCTGTGCCAGTGTTTCAATCATTTCTAAGCGTTGTTTATCCGTTGTTTGTAAATTGGGATCGTGACTGAGCGCATAAAATGCCAGCGATTGTAGGGCATCGCCAGCCAGAATAGCAGTGGCTTCATCAAATGCTTTGTGACAGGTGGGTTTGCCTCGGCGCAAATCATCGTCGTCCATAGCAGGTAAATCGTCATGCACTAATGAAAAGGCATGAATGAATTCAACCGCACAGGCGGGGGCATCCAAGCTGGCGGGATTGAGGTTGAGGGTGTTGCCTGTTAAATAGACAAGCAATGGGCGTACTCGTTTGCCACCACCCTGTACTGCATAACGCATCGCTTGATGTAGGCGACTGGGTTGAATTTCAGGTGCAGGCAACCATGATTCCAAGGCTGCCTCTATTCGTTGTTGGTAAGTCGTCATTAAGGATTTTAGAGACATACGTTATAGTGCTCTTTATGATTGAAAAAAAATGCCTGCCTATTTTACCAAGAATTTTGGTATTAAACTGGAGAACTCATTATGCCGTATTTACAAATTCAAACCAACGTTGATGTCGCACCAGAACAAGAGGCGAGCTTATTGGCAAATGCCTCACAAATCGTTGCCAAAGCATTAGGTAAATCAGAAAATTATGTTATGGTTGCATTGCAAGCCAAGATGCCCATGCTATTTGCAGGGACGGATCAACCTACCGCCTTTTTGGTGTTAAAAAGTCTCCGTTTGCCGACGGCTCGCACTCCAGACTTTTCACAAAAATTGTGTTCATTCATTGAAGATAGTTTAAATATTCCTAAAAACCGGGTATATATTGAATTTGTCAACGCTGAAGCTTCATTGTGGGGGTGGGATGGGCGAACTTTTTAAGGCTACCCTAGAATTAAGCGCAGACACGGTACGTTGTGGCGGTAACTGGACATTAGACGGCATCAGCACACTTGAGCGGCAATTGGAGAAATTTTCTTGGCCTCAAGCGATTATCTTTGATGGCAGCGCGATTCAAGCGATGGACAGTGCCGGCGCCTGGTTGCTATTTCGCACTCAACAAGCCTTAGAAAAAGCGGGGCATTCTGTCATCTTGCAAGGCTTCAGGCATACCGATTTGCTGCATCTAGTGAAAAAATACGCTGTCCAGTCAACTACGCCGCCTTCCTCCCACAATGTCTTAGAAAAAATTGGGCGAAACACTTGTCAAGGTTTTAACAATCTCATTGATTTTTTAGCGTTTGTTGGAGAAAGCTTTGTTGTCTTGTTACGCGCACTGCTGTCGCCTAGTCGTATCCGTTGGCAAGCCCTGTTTGCTAATTTATATTCGGCGGGTTTCACCGCTTTACCTATTATTGGATTGTTAGCGTTTTTAACGGGCGTGGTGTTGGCTTATCAGG
>LUTY01000136.1 GCA_001640045.1 Candidatus Thiomargarita nelsonii
ACGCCTTGCACTCCTATCGACGGCGGTGATACTCTTATCTAGGGACAAGTCTATTAATGTTTATCAAATTGTCTGCTTTAAGCTTTTTTCTTATTGATAACTGATAACTTATAACAAGGAGACTTCAATGTTGAAAAATCAATTAATTGTACTTGTTAGCTTGTTCATGTTAACAAACGCGGCTTTGGCGATTGAGCATCCCTTTATCGATAGCAAGACAGATATTATATTGACTAAGGAATGTGTACAGGACTTGATGGAACAATACGGCTTAGGTTTGATATACGACAATGGCTATGGAGTCACTGAGAATGATCAAGAAGCCGTCAAGTGGTATCGCAAAGCCGCTGAACAGGGACATGCAAAGGCGCAATTCAACTTAGGCGTGATGTACGACAATGGCCATGGCGTCCCTGAGAATGACCCCAAAGCCGTCAAGTGGTATCGCAAAGCCGCTGAACAGGGACTGGCAGAGGCGCAATTCAAATTAGGCGTGATGTACCACTATGGCTTTGGGGTCACTCAGAATGACCAAGAAGCCTTCAAATGGTATCGCAAAGGGGCTGAACAGGGACTGGCAAAGGCACTATTCAATTTAAGCAAAATGTACGATGGAGTCACTGAGCCCAAAATTGACAACTTGTCCGCTGAACTGGGATTCGCAGAGGCGCAATTCAGTTTAGGCAATATATACGACAACGGCAGCTATGGAGTCACTGAGAATGACCAAAAAGCCGTCAAGTTGTATCGCAAAGCCGCTGAACTGGGACTGGCAAAGGCGCAATTTCGCTTAGGCGTGATGTACGACAATGGTGAAGGGATCATTCAGGATGACCAAGAAGCCTTCAAATGGTATCGCAAAGCCGCTGAACAGGGACATGCACAGGCGCAAATCAACTTAAGTAATATGTACGAGAACAGCTATGGACTCACTGAAAATCAGTCCGATTTCGTTAAGTGGTATCACAAAGCCACTGAAGATGGAGATGCAATGGCGCAATTTAACTTAGGCCTGATGTACCAGCTCAAGAATGACCCCAAAGCCCTCAAGTGGTATCGCAAAGCCGCTGAACAGGGAGAAGCGATGGCGCAATACGGCTTAGGCTTGATGTACGACTATGGCCATGGTGTCCCTGAAAATGACATTGAAGCTGTCAAATGGTATCGCAAAGCCGCTGAACAGGGAAAAGCGATGGCGCAATATGGCTTAGGCTTGATGTACCACAATGGCCATGGTGTCCCTGAAAATGACATCGAAGCTGTCAAATGGTATCGCAAAGCCGCTGAACAGGGAGAGGCGATGGCGCAATCCAACTTAGGCTTGATGTACGACAATGGCCATGCTTTGGTATTTGAGCTGAAAAATCGCGATGTTAAAAATCCGCCTAGTATGAAGGAGGCGCAGTTATTTGTAACGAAGATAAAGGGGGTTAGACAGTCGCTTGCTCAATCCAAAGGAATGCCAGTTAAGTTTGTTTGCCCTGTTTATCTGAGTGCCAAAGGATTTGCGCCGTCTATCGAGAATTGGTTACATGAGCAGGGAGTATTGACGGCTGATTGGGAGAGTTGG
>LUTY01000137.1 GCA_001640045.1 Candidatus Thiomargarita nelsonii
CCAAACGGCACCAGTGGGTCAATTTAAGCCAAATAATTTTGGCTTATATGACATGTTGGGAAATTTATGGGAATGGACCTGTTCTCAATATGAAAATAAATATGGTGGTCAAGAACGGCATTGTGCAAAAAAGTTTAATAAAAACAGCCGTTTGTCCTTGCGCGGCGGCTCGTGGGGCTTCGGCGGCGACGTGTCGAGGGTGCGCTCGGTTAACCGCGGCGTCGGGGTGCCGACTTACCGCTTCGACTTCTTGGGCGTGCGGGTCGCCAGGCTATAACCCTTTATTATTTCTCACTTTTACACTTTTGGTTTTTTGATTTTTTGGTTTTTTTTTGATTTTTTTTTAAAAGAACTACAAGGATTGTTTATAATAAAGGATAAGTCAAAACCCATTGATTATTATTAATAATTTATTTATTATAACCATTATTTTAGTACAACTAATTTAGAAATAAACGAATTAAGTATGAATTTTATTGTATAACTACAGGGATAAGTCAAATGTCAATACGGTTTTTAATTCGTTTATTTCTCAATTAGTTGTACTAACTAGAGCGGCACGATATGGCATTGAGCCGCTGGTACATCACGTAGGCGCGAAAGAAAATCAGTTCGTAGTAGGCGATTTATCGCCTACCAAGTCGCTAAAGCGACTACTACGAGCCTTAATATTCATCACCTGCATAAAGATTTTTGTCGCAATGGATATGGTGAGTACAACTAATGTTCAACAACGAATAAAAACCGGATACCGAAGGTCAGCGAAGCTAAACCGAAGGTCAGCGAAGCTAAACACCACCAAATTTAGAGACAAATCTATTGAATATTGAAGGGTTTTATTCGTTGTTGAACATTAGCTGTACTCACCACCGAAATAATCCCTGTAGTTTAAAGGTCTGAAAACCTGGAGAAAAAAATATGATGAAGACAACTAATTACTACAAATCAATCCTGATCAGCGCAATAATCATCACCTCACCGATTCAAGCAAGCGAGCCACTCTGGATAACGGAAACCACCTCGCCAGACGAAATCGTAGCCGCACTAAGCCTACCCTCTAATCCCAATGAAATATATCGGGATATTGTGGACATTGTTGACAAACATCCCAAAGTAGCCATCAAAATCAATTTTGAATATGACTCCTCAGAACTGAACCAGCGAGCCAAAACGCTTATAATTAGGTCGAATATTTCAAGGCGAACTCGGAGAGGCGTTTTTTATTTTAGCCGGTCATGCTGATAGCACCGGACCGGCAACCTACAACTTAGGATTGTCGCTTAAACGAGCCAGTGCCGTTCAAACCTTGCTCACCAATAAATATTATATTCAGGCAGCGCGGATCATTCTGAAAGCATACGGGGAAGACAAACCGATAGCGACTAATTTGACGGACGAAGGGCGAGCTAAAAATCGGCGGGTGGAGTTTATTCGGGTGAAATAAAAATTATTGCAGGACGCGGAGCGTCCTGGCAGCCAAAGGCTCATCGGGTAACATCTATCGGATTTTTCCCATGCAAGCTTTTAAAGGCAAAGTGGTGAACAATTTTAATCCGGTTTTACCCGGTGT
>LUTY01000138.1 GCA_001640045.1 Candidatus Thiomargarita nelsonii
TGATTTCACTCACGCTACCTTCAGAAGGCCAACAACCTTGCGGCGTAAAACCAAAATGTTGTTCAAACGTTTTAATACCCTCACGCATATGCCAACGCACTCGATCTTTGCCGTCTGGATAGCAACTTATGCCTGAAAGATTAATCTCTGGCAAGGCTTCACGAGCGGAAAAAGTATCAAGTAACAAAGGCATGATCGGATGAGCATAAGGGGTGACAGATAACTCGATTTGTCCACGCTCAGCTAAGGCTTTATAACGAGGTACGATCTCACTCAACAATTCACCTATAATTTCAAGCAATTGTCGCCGATCAGTCTTATTAAATTCGCGTCCTTTCTCTATTAAGGTTTTTACCCTATCATCTGAGCGACGCACCGTTTCCCCTAGCCAAGCTAAGTGATACCACATCAAAAGATCGACGATATATTGTTCATCCAAATAAGTGACAAGCTTAGGGCTTTCTTTCAATTGCTCTGCCAATTCTGCAAGTGCCTGATAAGGCTTAAAACGTTGAATCAATCGTTCTTCATTGGCACGTAAACATTGCTCAATCAATGTCAAACGCGCTTCTACAAGAGGGGAAGTATCTCCATTCGACGCGCCCTCAACAGGTTGACTCAAAAAGGGCGTATGGGCGGGATGACTATTGAAAGCCGCCAACAAGGGATCACGGATGGGGGTGGCATCGCGTAAGAAGGCCTGAATTTGTTGAACATAATCATCAAGTTGTTCCAACAAAGTTGGCGCAAAATTCACAACAGCACGGGCATTAGGCACCGCCTCTAAATGCGCTGCCATATCCACATAATCTTTAATCCCATGCAAATAAGTCCAAG
Source organism: Candidatus Thiomargarita nelsonii (assembly GCA_001640045.1). GTDB lineage: Bacteria > Pseudomonadota > Gammaproteobacteria > Beggiatoales > Beggiatoaceae > Thiomargarita > Thiomargarita nelsonii_A. Next base: position 838 of record LUTY01000138.1, read on the forward strand.
GTAACTGATATTGTTCATTGTGCCAATCGTAATAGGCTGGCTGATGCATGTGCCAACATAGCACGACTTTGAATTTTTCCGCCATTAATTAATTCCTTGTGAATGGTGCAAGGTACGCCTTGCACTCCGGCTCATGCCTAAAAATCAATACCTACGAGGTTTTGGCAACATCGTAGGTTTGTCGGCACGATATGGCATTGGGCTCTTACGTTCCAGGCGTACCTTGCACGAAATCATTGGTCTCAGGAGTGCAAGGCGTACCTTGCACGAAATAAATTAGGAAGCATCATGTACATTCTGATTTAACATTTTTGGTGTCACCAACACAACACCGCCCTCGCTCACATCAAAACGCTTGGCATCTTCTTCATGATTGTACCCAATCTCGGTATTTGGTGGAATATGTACACCTTTGTCAATAACAGCTTTTTTAATGCGACAATGCCGCCCAATGTCCACATTAGGCAACACCACCGCCTCTTTCAAGAACGCATAAGAGTTCACTTTGACATTGGAAAAAAGCAGTGAATTTTTTATTTTAGCACCAGAAATCAAACAACCGCCAGAAACCATTGAATCGACTGCCATACCACGGCGATTCTCATCATTAAAGACAAATTTAGCCGGCGCTAATTGTTCTTGATAAGTCCAAATTGGCCATTCTTGATCATACAGATTCAATTGTGGAACCACAGATACCAAATCCATATTAGCCTCCCAAAACGCATCCAGC
>LUTY01000139.1 GCA_001640045.1 Candidatus Thiomargarita nelsonii
ACCCGGCATTATTGGTGACGGTTATGTATTGGATGATGATAGTGCTGTGATGAGTGAACGTGGGACTGCTGATCTATTGGGTATGGATCACGCACCGTTAAAACGCATGGTGCTTAACTGGCCTCCAAAAACACTTAAGCCGTTTATTGATAAGGCTTTGAGCATGGTGCCTAACTCAGTAAAAGTCGTCGCTAAAAATAGCCCTTATAAAGGTCGGAAAATAATTGTTTATACTGCTGAAACGATTGAAGCACTGATTTCTGCCTATGCTTTATCATTAGCTCATCGTGCCTTGCGGAGTAATCAAAGACATATCGGAGAAAGATGCGTTATTCTCCTAAAATCTCTCGTAAGAGCCGCCCTTGATACCGCAATCAAACAAGCATGCGGACTCTCCCCCAATATCCAACAAACCGCTCAAAAAAACTACATAGATGCCGTAAAACTCATCAAAGAGTTTGGCTTTACCTGCTCCGCTGGTGATGACATTGCCATCAAAAAAGACATCACACAATTCCTTAATGTGCCCGAAAGCACCCTCAACAGTTTTCTCAGAAAACACAAAAATGACATTAAGCCCATTCAATTGGATTCGGCAATTATTCGTTCTTTCGGTGGTAAAGCCTCACGCATGAATGGCTATCACCTTGACGATGTCACCAAAATTGCTTTGGGAATGGACTCAATCATGGGTATTGAACTCAAAAAGCAAGTTTTTGGGCAAATTGGCTCTTTTGCTAAACCAGAAACCTCAGCAGAAATCCAATGGCAAAAAGTGTTGTCATTAGTTTTTGAAGGTTTTGACTTGCATTTTAACTATCCGATCATACAAGGTGGATTTTTTTGTAGCAAAGTTAATGTTGGTTTTAGAATGTAACGGCTATTGCCACCGCTGGCTTCAAGTCTAAATGATAAATCCCGTTATCATGCGCCAGTTGCAAACCTTTGGCGACTTGTAAGCCCACTTCTAAAGTGGTTTCTAAATCCATAGTCCCGTATTTTTCTAGCCAGCTTTCACCATCTATCGCGCCCTCAATATATTCTGTCACGAAATAAGCCCGTTCTTTAAAGACATTATTCGCATAACCATAATCCAGCGGTTTTGGCACAAATTCACTGGCAATCTCGCTCATGGCAAAGGGCTCTTTAAAGACTTCATTGATATCTCCCTTGAGCGTTTCCCAGAAACATTTGACGACGACACGTTCTTGTTTGTGCAAACGGTTTTTATTTTGGCACAGGAACACACAGCCCATTCCGCCGGCACCCAATAACTTTTCAATCGGATAATAACCTTTGCGTATGTCATGCAAAGCATATCGATCTTGATCGATATCAATGGCGATTTGTAACTCGGCTAAAGCTTGTTGATAGGCTTTGCGCCGTAGGTACACTTGAAATAGGTTAAAATGGGCTAAAGCTTTTTCTGCCTGAGTTTTTGAATTTTCAATGGCTTTTCTAAAAAAATCTTCAGCCAGGGCACTGCCGACCATGATAGAGAGGCGGCTATATTCAGGTGAGGTTGTGGGCAATTGTTTAAATTGT
>LUTY01000140.1 GCA_001640045.1 Candidatus Thiomargarita nelsonii
GGCTGGAGCTTGAATCTTCATTGCTGACCAATTTATTAGTGGACATTCTGGTGACAGAATTTAACCAAGCGAAATTTATTTTAACCATCCGCGACTGTTATTCCTGGCTAGATTCAGCTATCAATAGTGAACTAAATAGGCCTGTTACATACAGTTGGCAAAAATGGCTTGACTTTGCTTTTAAAGCAAAGCAACTCAAACATAGTCAAGCAGAAAAAATCCTAGCTGAGCATGGACTGTACACGTTGGATGGCTACCTGTCATACTGGGCAAGCTGCAACCGTAACGTACTGACAACAGTGCCTGAAGACAGATTATTGATTGTAAAAACCCACGAAATTACCCAAAGCATAGACAAAATAGCCGCATTTTTAGAGATACCTAGAGAATCACTTGATGTGGCTCAGTCTCATTCATATAGAGGCTTGAAACAACATGGTTTTTTATCAAAGATAGACCGGGATTTTCTGGAGGAAAAAGTGAATACGCATTGCCGAGAAATTATGGTGAAATATTTTCCAGAAATTTCACTGCAACATCTGCATTTTCAGCCGAGTAAAAACATATCTCGGCTCTAATAAAGTGGCCAAACCCAGATCACAACCACCCCTAAACCAGCGTCGCCCCACCAATCTAAGCCCAGCACGTCGATAAAGATGTATCGCCATCATCTTTCGTTTCCGATTCAGCCGGGTGAGGAGAGGGGCACTATTCCATTGCTGTAAAAATTTCTCATAACTGGGTTCTGGCTTCCCCTCTTTTCGTGCTAACATACCGGCTCGGATCCAATCACGGTTCATCAGACCTTGGAAAGGATCAGAACTAACAGTAGACGCAGAGTGAAGTCGTTGTTTCATCAGAGCCGCATCTTGGATAAGGATTAAATGCCCTTGCTCTGCCAAACGAGTCCATAAATCAAGGTCTTCTGCTACACGAAATTGACGACGATATCCCCCAATATCAAGAATGGTTTGGCGGTGCATCAGCACACCGGCTTGTAACAAGCCAATCGGCTGATTTTGCGTTAGCAAGCGATTTAAATCATCGGGCGTTTTGATATGGCACACCGAACGCCCCAACTCTTGATCATGCTCGTCAATATAAATAGCACGACATGAGGCGACTCGGATACTGGTATGCTTTTCAATAAAGGCTAATTGTTGTTCCAAGCGTTCTGGTAACATGACATCATCAGCATCCATCAAAGCAACCCATTCGGTTTGAGCGATTTCTAAAGCTCGATTCCTTGTTTGGCTAATACCAGAATTGGGTTGAGATAATGAAATTATTCGTGAATCAAGTGCTTTATATTGATCGATGATGTCGCCAGAACGATCCGTTGAGCCATCATTGATAATAATAAACTTAAAATTTTTATAAGTTTGTTCCAACACGCTCTCAATGGCGGCTGACAAATACCGTTCAGCATTGTAAACGGGCATGATTACTGTTAGTTCTTTCATCGATTCAAACATCTATCGTTGTGAGTCCAGCTAATTGGTGAAATATAGGATAATCCTATCACATTTATTGCTATTTTTAGACTTGTCCCCAAATACGGAGGTT
>LUTY01000152.1 GCA_001640045.1 Candidatus Thiomargarita nelsonii
AGCTTGGTTGCAAACCTTGTTAATAGTGCCTATTATGTTACACTATTTATGGAATAACACAACGCCATCACCGCACCATTTTAATCGACGGTTTCGTGTGGTTGTTTACGGTGTTCTGCATATCATCAAGCACCATTCTACTTATATTTTAGCTTTTTTCTTAGTGTTGATGATGGCTATTTTTGGTTTACCTATGATAGAAGCCAATACCGATTATGTGCGTTTTTTCAAAGAAAGTAACGTACTGCGTGCAGATTATCAAAAAATTGAGGAGAGCAAATATGCACAATCTTACGTGAATGTCGTACTGACATTTCCCGAAAACAGCGATTACGCAAGTCGAGAAAACTTTGTTGCAACATTGCGCTTTGAGCAAGCCATTGAAGCCCTGCCTGAAGTGCGTAAGATCAATACAGTGACACATTTACTCCGGGAGGTGGATAAAGCATTTAACGGTTCTGAGGCTTCCGAAATGGCTTTTCGCGAATACGGTGCCAACCAAGTTAGCCAACTATTACTACTCGCAGAAGCCAGCGGTAATAACGATGTGACGGAACTCATCACCGGAGAGCGGCAACAAGTACAATTAGTAGTGATGACGGATTATATGAGTACGAAAGAACTCAATCACTTCAGGCAAAGGCTAAAGGATATTCAAGCGCAGACTTTACCCGTAGAGGTAAAAATGTCGATAACTGGCACCAACGTGTTGTGGTCCAATATGGACGATAGATTGGTGCATACTCAACTGCTGTCGCTGATAATCACCAGTGTGGTGATACTTATTTTGTTACCCATCATTTTCCGTTCCCTTGTCTTGGGATTGTTTGGATTTTTCGTCAGTTTTTTGCCTATCTTGTTTACTTTGGGACTGATGGCATGGGTGGGTGTTACTATTAACATCGCTACCTGTATTATCGGTGGGGTTGTGATCGGTATTGCTGTGGACGATACGATTTATTTTTTATTTAGAATGCGCGGAGAAATGAAGCAGGGCTTCAGTCTGTCATACGCTATCAAGCGGGCAATTTGGATCACTGGTAAGGGCATGATAATCACTTCTCTGATCCTGATGGGTGGTTTTCTCACTATGACAGCGTCTGATTTTCTACCGAGTGCCTATTTTGGCCTTTTTTTCGCAATCAGTATCTGCATTGCTTTACTCGCTGATCTGTTTCTGTTGCCCGTTATCCTGTATTGGGTATACGGCAAAGGGTTAAAATCATTATGAATAATCATAATCATTAAAAAGGAGAATTTTCTACCATGCGTGTGTTTTTAATTTGCTTTAGTTTACTGTTCCTGATGCCTACTGTGCCTGCTGAAGATAATCGCGGGCGACAGATTTATGTCCAGCGAGATACTCAAGATTCTGGCTTTGTGGATTCCACGGTAGTTATGAATATGATCTTGTTTGCAAAGAATGGTCGTACCTCGCGCCGTGTGATCAAAATACAAATTCTGGAAGGTTTAAAGGACAAAGGAGACAAAATGACATTGGTTTTCAAACAGCCACGAGATATTGCGGGTACTGCCTTGCTAACTCATGAACTTCTCGAACAGGATGATAATCAGTGGCTGTATATGCCCGCCTTCAAACGTATCAAGCGGATTAGCTCAAGAAATCGCACAGGGCGATTTATGGGAACCGAATTTACCTATGAAGATTTGGCGGGTGAAAAGGTAAACGATTTCCGCTATCGCTATCTTGGAACCCGGAAATATCGGGGCAAAATGGTGTACTACATTGAACGCATCCCGGTCAGTCGATATTCTGGATACAGCCGCCAAGAAACCTTTGTCGATCCGAAGACCTACCAAGCAGTCAAGATAATCTATTATGACCGGAAAGGCCGGTTACTGAAAACCCAAGAGGCGGAGAACTGGGTCGCCTATTTAAACAAGTTTTGGCGACCCAAAAAGATAGTGATGACCAATCATCGGACAGGGCGTTCCACTATTGTGACGGTTACCTCCGACTATGAATTTGCTAAAGGACTCCGGGACAGCGATTTCTCTAAATCCGCGTTGCGGCGGATTCGTTAGTGTTTTGTGGTTCTAATGCAGGAAAGCGGAAATATTCATACCATTTGCAAGAAATAACCTATCAATAAAGATACATTGGAAATAAAATAGTTGAGAGATAAATATCTGATAGGTTACTTATTGTAAATGGTATCAGACCACAGTGAAAATTATTAATTGAGAAAACGGAAAGACAATGAATGACTATCTTTGAATGGTACAAAAATTGGAACGATCCTGCACTAGCCAAATACTCATTATGGATATAGAACGATGTATAGCGACAGCTACTTTTTAGCACACAACCAAGACGAGAAAGAAAAAGCGATCCGAAAACAATTGGTAACCCTGATTGAAGAAAGCGGGTTTCTACCAGTAGCGGAGAACGATGCTCAGTTTTGGGAAAAAAATCTCTTTGAACAAGGTATCTTGGATTCCATGGCAATTGTTTACTGGACAGAACTGCTCCACAAGGAATTCAGTGTGGAATTGGACATGCACATGCTAGTTACGGAACTAAATACCCTTGAAGCAATTGCACAGTACATAGCAAGTCAAATCAAGCATTAACTAAAAGTTACGTGCGTGCCGACAAAATGCTTATGCTGAATCACCAGAGTGGCAAAAGTACCCGTTTTTTGTGGAAAAATTACCGTTTCCGCACTGGGCTCAGCAGCCGTGATTTCACAAAAAATAGTATGAAACGGATGCGGTAGATTAAGAGGTTAGCCGCTTGTTCCCGTCTTCTAATGCAATGCCATTAAGTTAAGGACAATTATGATAAACCGAAATAGAAAAATCTGTGCTGGACGGGGTTACAAACCAAGTTCAGCCTATTATGATAATAAAATCAATATGTTAATATTAAATTGATTGTATTGGTCTTCTAATGGCATTGAGGCGTGTATGCGCCAGATAAAATTTGATTTATCTACGATTTTAAGGATGCGAACTGATGAAAAAGCCATTTAAATTTTTGTGTTTTGTGTTGCTTGTGGCAGCATCGAGTGCCTTTGCCCAGAATAATGCAATTGTCGGGCAATGGCAAACCATAGATGACGCAAGCGGCAAACCGAAAGCCATTGTCAAGATTTATGAGCAAGATGGCAATATTTACGGCAAAATCATACGGTTGTTTCTCTCTGCTGGTGAAGACCCCGATCCGGTTTGTTTTAAATGCACTGACGAGCGTAAAAACCAAAAAGTCATCGGGATGATTATTCTGAAAGGCTCAAAGAAAAGGGGGAGCGAATGGTCAGGCGGTACAATCCTTGATCCCGAAAATGGGAAAACATACCGCTGCAAAATCTGGCTTGATGAAGGTCAACTGAAAGTCAGAGGCTACTTAGGTATTTTCTTCAGAACCCAAACTTGGTATCGTGTTAAATAATCTATAAATCAAGTATTTAGTTTCTTAAATCGTGATAGTGCATAAAGCTCGCGTTCGATTAATATCACTGCGTGTATCCACCTGCTTGCTTCCTTCCGTACCATGCTTAGCAGCCGTGATTTTACCAAAAATAGCATGAAACGAGTGCGAGAGAAAGTTAGCCGCTTGCTCCCGTCTTAGACATGTTTTCACCTAGACTGACGGGAAAAGCGGCACAGAAAAGTGCATCTTCCAGTAAGGTTTATATATATGTTATTGAAATTAAAACGTTTATTTTATATATCATTTTTATTAGGGATAGGCTTGAGCGTTCAAGCCGGCGAGTGGTCAGGCTATATCGCCGGTGAATTGCGGTATTTTCCAGACTCCCCCCTGTCCGCTGACCAATACGAGGACCTCAACTTATCCCTATCAGCACAACCAGAATACCGTCACAAATGGGATGATGGCTACCAAACCTTCACCTTTGTCCCCTTTGTGCGCCTTGATCAGCATGACTCAGAGCGCAGTCATTTTGATATTCGTGAACTCACAGCGGAGGACTGGGAATTGCGGGTTGGCATTCGTAAACTATTCTGGGGTGTCACCGAATCTCAGCATTTAGTGGATATCATTAATCAAACTGACTTGGTGGAACATCCCGATACTGAGGACAAATTAGGCCAGCCTATGATCAATCTTGC
>LUTY01000142.1 GCA_001640045.1 Candidatus Thiomargarita nelsonii
CAAGATACCCGCACACCTGTTAAAATTGGTGTTATTGCAATGGTAACCAATATGGTGTTAAATCTCATATTAATTTGGCCCCTAGCTCATGCAGGTTTAGCATTGGCAACCTCCTTAGCCGCCCTGTTAAATGCGGGCTTATTGTATCGTGGCTTACGCACACAAGGGGTATTTCAACCACAACCCGGCTGGGGCCGTTTTTTACTACGCATTGGCATAGCGAGTGCCTGCATGGTGCTATTATTGTGGTGGGGTAGTGGCCCCTTGAGCCTCTGGTTGAGCATGGATACTTGGGCACGCGCTTTGCATTTATTAGGCTGGATAGTGGCTAGTTTGGTGGTATATTTTGCCAGTTTAGTGATTTTTGGTTTTCGCTTGCATCATGTGAATTTGAAGTAAGCCGTTAAGGGCAACCACAAGGGATTGCCCCTACAAAACATCACGTCTGCTGTAGGGGCAATCCTTTATGGTTGCCCCCGATGACATTGGGTTTAGGTCTCTGAACATCAAACACATTATGGAATTCATTAGAAATCTATCACAATTGCGCTCCCATCATCAGGGGTGTGTCGCTACGATAGGTAATTTTGATGGGGTGCATTTAGGCCATCAAACTGTCTTGCAACAATTGAAGACTAAAGCTAAAGAGCTACAATTGCCGATGGTCGTGATTATTTTTGAACCACAACCCATGGAATTTTTTGCGCCCGACAATGTACCCGCCCGTTTGACTCGGCTGCGTGAAAAACTGATAGCAATGCGTCACTATGGTGTTGCTCAAAACGCAGCGGACATGGTAATGCTTATTTTACAGGTCTTGGTAATAATAAGCGAATTGTGTTTTTTGACACTTTATTGGACAAGCTTAATACTGATGAAGTTATTGCGGTATTGGCGCATGAAATAGGTCATTTTAAACACAAACATATCCAAAAACGTATTGTCTTGTTGGCGACGATGACTTTAGGTGGGCTGGCTTTGTTGGGTTGGCTGATGCAACAAGATTGGTTTTACAATGGATTAGGGATCAACACTCCATCTACTTATATCGCGTTGCTGTTATTTGCATTAGTTTTGCCAGTATTTACCTTTTTTGTGCAGCCGATCATAGCGTGGTTTTCCCGCAAACATGAGTTTGAAGCTGATGATTTTGCGGCTGTGCAAGCGAGCCCTTTGACGCTGATACAAGCCTTGGTCAAACTCTATAAGGAAAATGCGAGTTCTTTGACACAAGATCCTTTATATTCAGCGTTTTATGAATCGCATCCGCCGGCACCCGTGCGTGTTGCACATTTATCGAGTAAACTCAGTACATCATAGATTGGAGATATGCTTATGAAGATGACAGCATGGTTTTTCTGTAGTTTGTTATTAGTGTCTGTCAGCCTGGCTCAGGCTGAGGCACCTGAAACTCAAAAGATGACAGCGACAAGTTCCGATGTTGATGAAATCGGAGATGGTGACGAAATCGGAGATGATGACGTATTTGAAGATGATGACGAAGGATTGACGGCTGTAGAAAGAGGCAAAAAATTGCATAATGAAAACTGTGTGAGGTGCCATGG
>LUTY01000143.1 GCA_001640045.1 Candidatus Thiomargarita nelsonii
CGCATAAGCTAAGGAATAAAGTCGAGACTCTCTATTGTGACGTTTTTTGATAAACCATATTTCATCTTTTCTGAATAATTTTTTGACATCTAACAGGAAAATCTCGTGCGTGGTAGCAATTAATTGGCTTTCCATATTGACATATATTTGACTATTTAACATAAAATCAAATAGCTTCTTAATAAGTAAAGCGTGTAAACTACTTTCAATTTCATCGACAACAAAAACTTTGCCCTGAGACAATCCTATTAGCATTGGAATAAAATCTATAAGCCTTTGGGTGCCATCAGATTCTTCTGATATTTCAAAAGCGACCAAATCATTGTCCTCGTCGGATCGATTGGTGGTGAGTTTTGAAGCTTTTAACTGTCCAGCACTATCTTCTTCAATCACAAAAAATTCAGACGTGGGTACAAAATATGCCTTATTTTCCCCGTAAGGAAAATTTTTCCTGACTTTTTCCTTTATTGTCTCTGGTATTTGCGTCGTTTTTTCAAAATTAATGGTATCAAAATTAATTTGATTTATGCCTAAATCAAATGATTTTAAGATGTGACTGAAAAACATTTTAAAATCGGTATGTATTTGAATAGCTATGTTTACCGGCTTGGAAGTAGGAAGAATAATATTCAAAACTTCATCAAACCATTTATAAATCATTTCAAATTGTTCTATTTCTCGCTCTTTACAATTAGTGAGAAACAGCAAATTTTTTCGGGTATGATTGGCTTCATATAGCAATTCTTGTTTGGCTATCTTTGATAAAATTTCATAAGCAAAGTTAAAGCGAATGCCATTTTGTGAGCGTTCAAAAATAGACACTTCTGATTGATGCCCTATTTCAAAAAGCCATTCTTCATTAACTTGTTTTTTGTCTATCACAAAACCATAAGCGTATTGCTTGCTTTGATAGCGAAATTCAAATTCAAATCTTGATGGCTGTTGCCTTTTATCTAATTTAAAGTGGTGGACTTCTATATTTTCATTTTTCGGTACACCATTAACAATAAAATGTCTCGCAAATTCCATGGCTTTGATAAAATTAGATTTTCCTGAAGCATTCGTGCCATAAATAATAGATGTTCTCAATAAATCAATGTCATTTTCAGACTTGCCCTTGATAATATGATGATTTAAATTCGCCTCATTAGAGGCAATCATATTAAAGTCTATCCTTTGATTAAAGGATAAAAAGTTCTCTACGGTGAATCTTATTAACATAATTTGTTCTCGTTCCGCCGCGATCAAAGGAATGCAGGCCTCTACGCAGAGCGGGAAAAAAAACCCCGCAAATTTAGCAAACAAGCGGGGTTTCATGGGAAGGGCTGGTAAAATCTACGACACAGAATTCATTAAACCAACAAAATGATCAAATAAAGGCGCAACATCATGTGGTCCCGGGCTTGCCTCAGGATGCCCTTGAAAACTAAAAGCCGGTTTATCCGTCCGCCGTATGCCTTGCAAAGAGCCATCAAATAGAGAACGATGAGTCGCTTGCAAGGTTGGCGGTAAACTCTCCTCATCAATGGCAAAGCCATGATTTTGACTGGTAATCATCACGCGC
>LUTY01000144.1 GCA_001640045.1 Candidatus Thiomargarita nelsonii
CCAGCAGACATCCCCGCCCAAAAGATGTTTTTTTGTTAATAGAAGTCGCTGAATCTTCATTAGAATATGATCGTGATAAAAAAATACCACGCTATGCACAGTATGCAATACCTGAAGTTTGGCTCGTTGATCTTAATAACACATTTGTTGATGTTTATCTGAAGCCAACGCTACACGGTTTTGAGCGTGTTGAGCGTTTTGAACTTGGACAACAAATTACGTCAAGTTTGTTTCCTGAATTATTGATAAAAGTTGATGAACTTTTTTTAAGGTAGAGTCATGCGAATTTATGTTGGCATGTCCGGCGGCGTGGACTCCTCCGTCGCGGCTTTATGCCTGAAAAAACAAGGCTATGAAGTACATGGCTTGTTTATGAAAAACTGGGAAGAGGATGATACTGAAAATTATTGCAGTGCTGCTGAGGATTTGCGCGATGCTCAAGCCGTCTGTGATTCTTTAGATATCCCACTAGATACCGTCAATTTTGCGACTGAATATTGGGAGAATGTCTTTGCCCATTGTCTGCAAGAATACCAAGCTGGGCGCACGCCCAATCCAGATGTTTTGTGTAACCGCGAAATTAAATTTAAAGTTTTTCTGGAACATGCGCTGCGTTTAGGGGGGGAGGCGATTGCGACGGGGCATTATGTACGCCTTAATAAAAAAAACGGACATTATCATCTCTTAAAAGGCGTTGATCCTAACAAAGATCAAAGCTATTTTTTATATATGCTAGGGCAATCGCAATTGGCATATAGTTATTTTCCTATCGGCGATTTGCAAAAATCAACGGTGCGCGAAATGGCAGCGCAGGCAGGTTTGGCAACTCAAGCGAAAAAAGATAGTACTGGCATCTGTTTTATTGGGGAGCGCCCTTTTAAGGCATTCCTATCGCGCTTTTTGCCGGCACAAGCTGGCACTATTGAAACGCCCGATGGACAGATTTTAGGGGAACATGATGGATTGATGTATTACACGCTGGGGCAGCGTAAAGGTTTAAAAATTGGCGGACAAGCCGGCGGCAGCGGACAAGCTTGGTATGTGGTGGCTAAAGATATTCCAAACAATCGTTTGATTGTGGGACAAGGACATAATCACCCCTTATTATTTAGTCGCGGCTTAAAGGCACAACAAATACATTGGATAAGTGGGATTGCGCCGTCAATTCCTTTTGAGTGCAGCGCAAAAACTCGCTATCGTCAGTCAAGTCAGGCTTGTGTGATTACTGCTTTAGAGGGCGAGAATTGTCAAGTTCGTTTTAGTCAACCGCAACATGCAGTCACTCCTGGACAATCTATTGTGTTTTATCAAGATGATGAATGTTTGGGGGGGGGGATTATTGAGACGACGAAATAGGTGTCCTTGATTTAATTCAGACATCCAAACTAAAGAATGAAATAAATTATGATAAAACTATATGGCTATCCCAAAACACGATCAACCCGAGTTGTTTGGACAATGGAAGAAATAGGGCTTGAATACGAGTATGTGAAAACCAGTCCATTAAGAGAAGCACGTCGCTCATCCTATCTCAAACTAAATCCAGCTGCTAAGGTGCCGACGC
>LUTY01000145.1 GCA_001640045.1 Candidatus Thiomargarita nelsonii
TATGGTCACACATCCTACACCTTCACACCCAACGGACAAACCATCATCAGCGGCGGAGGTAACGGAGTTCTCACCGCCTACCAACGCAATGGCACTAAAATCGGCGATTATATTGGGCATACTGACATGGTTTGGGCTGTGGCGGTTTCGGCAGATGGACGTTTTTTGCTTTCTGGTAGTGCTGATCAAACAGTGCGGCTTTGGAATCTAAGAACGCGGGAGAATTTATTGACTTTGTTCCATGGTAGTAATGGAGAATGGGTCGTTTGGACTAATAGTGGGCATTATGCCTCTTCGCCTAATGGCGATAAAATGATTGGTTGGCAGATAAATAAAGGAGTTGATAAAGCCGCTGATTATATTTCTGCTGCTCAACTAGCTCAACATTTTTATCGCCCTGATATAATTAATGCCGCTATCAAACTAGGCAGTACCAAACAAGCCCTAGCTCAAGCAGAAAATACTCGTTTCAATCTAAACCTGCTAACACGCGAAATACCGCCTCGTTTTGAAATCATCTCACCTCGTAGCGGTACTCGCGCCACCACTGGAATTGTGCCAGTTAAACTAAAAATAGCGGCTAATACCGTAGCAATTGAAAAATTTATGGTTTATGTAAATGGACGAGAAGTCACTCCACATAAAATCCGTAAAATGCGCCCATTCATACAACAACACACAAAAACTATAGAAGTTCCCTTAGAAACTGGCAACAATAGAATCACCATCAAAGCCAAAAACAGTATTGGAATTACCAGCGTCCAACTCAACTTGCAATATGCCGGCGCCAGTCAAATAAGACAAGGCAACTTACACCTATTAAGCATAGGCATAAGCGAATATCCCAACTTAGATAGGGAACAACAATTGAAATTTGCTGCCAAAGACGCTGATGCAATACATAACTTACTACAAACACAAGGCAAAAAACTCTATCGTAGTATAAAAGCCACCTTAGTATCTGACAACAGGGGCACCCAACCAACTAAGAGAAATATTGAACAAGCTCTAAAACAACTAGGCAATGCCCAAAAAACTGACACCACTATAATATTTCTATCTGGACATGGCATGAACATAGGCAAAGACTACTACCTAATTCCCAGAGATGCAAAACGTCGTGGCTCCGAAATAGACAAAAACAGCCTAGTCTCATGGCAACAAATACAAAACGCGCTAGTCTCCGGCTTAGGGCGAAAAATATTACTAATAGATACCTGTCATGCAGGCAACGCCTTCAACCCACGATTACTAAAAGACTCAGCCGATCAAAATATAGTCGTACTAAGTGCCACAGATGCAGATAATGTATCCATAGAAATGGAACGGCTAGGGCATGGAGTATTTACCTATAGCCTACTAAAAGGCTTAAAAGGCAAAGCTGACATGTTCGACGAAGACTATGGCAAAATCACGTTCAAAGAACTAGATGCCTATGTCTCACTCTTCGTAGCCCAACTAACCGGCGACAGACAAAAAACCGTTTCACAAGCTGGCATCGGTGGGTTTAAAGATTTTATCTTTATGCAGCTATAAAATAAAGTCAAAACCAGACCTGGCAGG
>LUTY01000146.1 GCA_001640045.1 Candidatus Thiomargarita nelsonii
CCATAGATATGAAGGCTATGAAACACGCTCATCCATTGCCAAATTTTATGCTTGTCATAACCCAGCATGGTGATATGTTGGCGCTATCTCCAGAACAGGCGCAAGCACTTGCCAATTGGCTAGACAAACATGGCCCCATTGCGAAAGAACTGGCAATGGCGATTAAGAAAGGCGAACAACAACTTCAGGAAGCCTCTATGAACGGCAGCTCCAAAGAAGAAATCATGGCTCAACTCGAAGCTTTGTTGGATAAGCGGAGGCAACTTGCTGAAATGAAAACGATTTGTCGGGATAATATGCGTCAAATTCTCTCTGATGAACAGTGGAATGAAGTGGTTTCCTTATATAAGGAAATGTTGTAAAAATCCAAAAAGAACTGCGGGGGCAACCACAAGGGATTGCCCCTACAGGCATCGTGAATTGTAGGGGCAATCCCTTGTGGTTGCCCTTGGTATATTTGTATTTGCCTAAAGGCAAGGAAATAATATGGCTGAGCCAAGCGTTGGAATTATCATGGGTAGCGATTCAGACTTGCCCGTGCTCAAAGATGCAGCGAAAATGCTAGAATCTTTAGGGGTGGTTTATGAATTAACGATTGTGTCTGCCCATCGTACCCCTGAACGTTTATTTAGCTATGCTAAAGAGGCGGAAACGAGGGGGCTGGAAGTGATTATTGCTGGAGCAGGGGGGGCTGCCCATTTGCCGGGTATGATTGCCGCTATTAGCCCTTTGCCTGTGATAGGCGTTCCGGTCAAAACGTCTACTTTACAAGGACTTGATTCGTTGTTGTCGATTGTGCAAATGCCTGGCGGTGTTCCCGTTGCCACCGTAGCCATCAATAATGCCAAAAATGCTGGCATACTCGCGGCGCAAATTGTTGGGGTGAAATATCCAGAAATTCGTCATAACATTAAACGGTATAAGGCTGAATTGGAAAATAGGGTTGTTGAAAAAGCACAGCATTTAGAAGAGATTGGCTATGAGCAATTTTTAGCGGAACGATAATTATCATTCCCAAATAAGCGAAAAACGCACCATGTCACTACCACCTCTAATGCAAAAAGGGTTATCTGCCTTATTAAAAGTGATCAAAATGACTGATCCCGCGATAATCAGCAAAACGATCACTACCCTTGAAGAACATTTTACCTTGTCTAGTTATGAAATTGCGGGTGCTTACCAAAAGAGCTACGAATCAGCCCTCAAGGCTATCATTGTAGGTTTGGATAAACCATCGTTTTTCGATTCCAAAGTGACAGAAGAATTTGCTCAACAAATTGTATCTAACTATCTACAACCCTTCGCAGGGGCTGCCCTGTCACAATTTTGTGCCGAAACGATAGCAAAATGCCAAGCCTTAATGAAATACAAATTGTTTCAAGGCGATCAATCTAAACTCACTGAAGCAGAGTTAGTCAGCTTAATCACTGATACAGATTCTTTATCTATCACTGAATTAGTTATAGAGCAGTTGCGTAGGCATCAAGGGACACGCCCTTATTTAAATGATGATAGATTGCTTGCCTTTTTCCGCTATGATGATCTGTTAGGTACGGCGATTC
>LUTY01000147.1 GCA_001640045.1 Candidatus Thiomargarita nelsonii
AGCTACAAATCTATGAGGAAGCACCACATGGTGACCCTTATACGGCGTGCTACTATACTAATGAGGATGAATGCAAGAACTGGTGCAGTAGTTCAACCGGAAAGAGTCAGGACTGTGTGGAGTGTGACTCCGGAACTAACTGTGATGCCGACCAGAAAAAACTACAAACCTTTTCCGAAGCAAATGGTTCCCATTATACGGCGTGCAAGAATGAGACTAATAGGGAGCGATGCAATAATTGGTGCAGTAGTTCAAGCGGAGTGAGTCAGGGATGTGCAGAATGCGGAAACAACTGTGATGCCGGCCAGATAGAACTAAGAACCTTTTTTGCAGCACATGGTGCCTCTTATACAGCGTGCAGCAGGGGTAATCCGAATTTCGTCAGTCTAAGCGATTTCAGCGCAACTGCTTTAGAAACAGGGATTCTCTTAGAATGGCAAACGGTTAGTGAGCTTGACAATGCAGGTTTCCATCTCTGGCGGGCCACAGGAGAAGGTTGGAAATCCGGTGATTATTCGACCGTTATCAGATTAACAGAAAAACTTTTGCCTGCCCAAGGTAATTGGTCTTTATATTCTTACATAGATGCCAATGTCGAAAGCGGAGTCACTTATTATTATGCTTTAGAAGATCTCGACTTATTTGGTCATAACACCTTACATTTCGACTACATAGACTCGGCTACAGCAAAATAGTATCAAATTAGATACTCACTATTTGATGATTGACCCCTGCTGTAGCGGGGTTTTTAACTAATTACCATTGTCGGGTAGTGGGCAACAAAACACGTTGTCCACCCTAGATAAATTATTTATCTGAACCTCTATAAATAGGAGTAATTCATCATGCAAGACCTTAACAAACCCCAAATGATTCAACCCCAAGTGAGAACAAGCGATAGCCAGAATGCGCCGGCTGTCTATATACCACCAAAAATAGAGATATATAAAGAGGAAGAGTTACTTAAAAGGATGATTGTGTGGGGTTGTTCACTTCAAGCTTAAGGAGCCTTCGGCTTCGCCGGCCAGGTGGTCAACCGCGACAAGACTAGCACCTCCTACGTGTGGCCAGTGCGAGGCGGACAGTAGAACATTTGAGGCTTTGACGCTTTGGACGCTTTGACGGGGGGTGTCCCCCCGACTCAATTTTTTTGGGAGGTAAGAGATGAAAAAGAAATTATCTCTTTGTTCGCCAGTTCGATCCGATAGGCGGTGGCGAATCGTCTCTGGTAGGCAGGCCCTTTTCGGTGGAAAAGGGCAAGCTGCCGGGTTCTGTCGCAAATTTTGTTTCCAAGTCAAGAAGTTCCTACTTCTTGTCTTCTTTACAAAGCTAGGGCATAGAATTGCTCTGCTGGGGACAAATCGTCCCCAAGTACAAGCATTTGCCCTTTTTTAATCATTCTCATCAACTCAATTCCAGCTAGAGTCCGACGAGCCGAGTGAAAGCTTTTGAAACCTAGCATAGGCCTGGTAATTCGCTTAATTCCCCGATGATCCGGTTCAATTCGGTTGTTTAAGTACTTGTTTTGTCGAATCTCAATCTCAACATCATTGGCTTCATT
>LUTY01000148.1 GCA_001640045.1 Candidatus Thiomargarita nelsonii
CAAAGGCAACATTTTGTCCCCGTTTCTGAAAAAAACGACCGACAACTTCTTGCGTGTTACGCTCTAAGACTTCAACCAATGCCCCTTCGCGCCGCCCTTTATGATCAATACCAATAATATTAACTAATGCGCGATCACCATGCATTAAAGTCCGCATTTCTCTTTGGGACAAAAATAAATCGTTACCGCCATCATCAGCGACTAAAAAACCATATCCATCCTGATGCCCAATCACGCGCCCCCGCACTAAGTCCATTTTTTTAGCCAATCCATAAGCCTTACGACGATTGCGGATTAATTGTCCATCGCGCTCCATTGCATTCAAACGACGGCGTAAACCCTCTATCTCCTCCGGCTTACTTAAATTGAGTAAAGCTGCAATCTTTTGTAAAGTCATGGGCTTGCCGACTTCAGCCAGATGTTGCAGGATAAATTCCCTACTTGCAATAGGATTTTTGTAGTTTTGCGCCTCACGTTGTGCAAAGGGGTCAACTGGGGACATTTTTTTTAAACTTTTTTTTGAACGAGCCATTGACTTCTTATTTCTCTCTATGTAAAATACGCGCATTCGATGCCGAGGTGGCGGAAATGGTAGACGCGCTAGCTTCAGGTGCTAGTGGGGGTATCCCCGTGAAGGTTCAAGTCCTTTTCTCGGCACGTCGAGCTTATATACTGATAACACGGTTAAGCTCTTCCAAAGAAATCAAACCCTCTTTCAACTTTTTCAATCCAGACTCGCGTAAATCAGCAATGCCTTCACGGCTGGCTTGCCCTGCCAATGCCATGCCATTACAACCATCCATCAGCAAACATTTCATCTCCTCCGAGACAGGCATGACTTGATATATGCCAACACGCCCCCTGTAACCCGAGCCACCGCATTTGTCACATCCACCCAATTTAGGACCATATAACGTCAGTTTTTGCATTTCTGCTTTTTTAAAGCCAGCAGATAGTAAGCTTTGCTCAGATAGATTTTGTTCTATTTTGCAACTACAGAGGCGACGACAGAGCCGTTGTGCGATGATGAGGTTGATGGCACTCGCCAGCGTAAAGGGAGGAATACCCATTCCGGTCAAATAGCTCAAAGTTTGCGGCGCATCATTGGTATATAGGGAGGACAAAACAAGGTGACCTCTCAAAGCGGCATTTATTGCAAGTTTGCATGTTTCAATATCTGGTATCTCGCCCACAAGTAAAATGTCAGTTTCTTGCGCTATGAATGTTCTAATGGCTTCGGCAAATGTCGTACCACTTTTTTCATCAACTTGTACTTGATTGATACCAGGCAGCGGAATTTCTACCTGATTTTCAATAGTGGCAATATTAACACTTTCCTTGTTAAAGATATTAAGCGCAGTGTAAAGACTAACGGTTTTACCACTACCGGTGGGTCCTGTCACTAATATCATACCGTGCTGCTTCGCAAGTGCTTCAAGATAGAGAGACTTTTGCTCTTCATCAAAGCCAAGCTTGTTTATATTGAGCTTGGTGATGGATGAATCGATAATTCGCATGACTATCTTTTCACCCCACAAGGTGGGGCAAGTGATGACCCGA
>LUTY01000149.1 GCA_001640045.1 Candidatus Thiomargarita nelsonii
GCACTGTTAGCCAAGGGCTTGAATGGAGGAGATGCTAGCGCAGTTCCAGCCGCTCAGGCACTTCGCATGGCCACTTTAAACGGTGCTAAAGCTTTGGGTATTGATCATATTACTGGCTCCTTGGTGCCTGGCAAATCTGCCGATATTGTTGCCATTGATATGCTTGATATTGAAACGCAACCCATTTATAACCCTTTATCTCAACTGGTCTATGCGATTGGGCGGGATAAGGTGACTGATGTTTGGGTTGCTGGTAAACATCTATTGAAATCACGTACTCTGATGACAGTCGATATACACAAGCTTAAAGCTAAAACACATTTGTGGCGGGATAAAATCATTGAATTTTTGTAATGATCCACTCTAACTACACAAGATAAGCTCAAAAAATCCTATTTCTTTAAGAAATAGGATTTTTCATACCAGTAAAAAAAATGCAAAGCACTTATCAATCTTGGGGAAATTTTCCCAAAGTGTCACAAGGTACTCGCCCAATACGTTGGCGAAAAAAGCCTCTCCCTTTACCAGAAACGCCCGACACGGTTTTAGCACATGGTTTAGGACGCAGCTATGGCGATGTCTGTTTAAATAACAATGGCATACTGCTGACGACACGCAAGCTTAATCGTTTTATTCAGTTTGATGTTGACGAAGGCGTGTTGCGTTGTGAAGCTGGCGTTAGTTTAGCGGAAATCTTAGAACTGTGTGTGCCGCAAGGCTGGTTTTTGCCAGTGACGCCAGGCACGCAATTTGTGACCATAGGCGGTGCCATTGCTAATGATGTGCATGGTAAAAACCATCACTGTGCTGGCACATTTGGGCGGCATGTTTTGCAATTTGAATTATTACGCTCCGATGGTGAACGTTTGCTTTGTACGCCGACAAGTAATGAGCAATATTATGCGGCGACGATTGGCGGCTTGGGATTGACTGGTTTGATCACTTGGGCAGAAATTAAACTCAAGCGCATTTCTCACCGCGCTATGCAAGTTGAATCTATACAATTTTCTCAATTGGATGAATTTTTTGAACTTTCTCAGCAATCCGATCAATACTATGATTATACCGTGGCATGGTTAGATTGTAATAAAGCACTGGGGCGCGGCATTTTTTTTCGTGGCAATCATGTTGCGCCTGATGAAATCCCCAAGGATTGGAAATTACCACGCCTTAATCGTTTACCGCCGCTATTACGCACTATGCCCATTAATTTACCGGGTTTTGTACTCAATCGCTGGACTATTTCAGCGTTTAATACTTTCTATTACAAAAAAACACGGCAAAGCCAATTGATTGATTATCAGCCATTTTTTTATCCCCTTGATGCCATTTTGGAGTGGAAACGGCTTTATGGTAAAAACGGCTTTTTGCAATATCAATTTGTGATACCTGATGACGATCATCGCATGATCAAAGAAATTTTGCAGAAGATTGTTGCTTCTGGGCTGGGTTCTTTTTTAGCGGTGCTCAAAACCTTTGGAGAATTAGCATCGCCGGGGCTGTTATCATTTCCGCGCCCGGGCGTGACTTTGGCGCTCGATTTCCCCATCAAGGGAGCGG
>LUTY01000150.1 GCA_001640045.1 Candidatus Thiomargarita nelsonii
GAAAAACGCGACAAGTGCATCATCAAGATAGCAGCGGCGGCTGTAAACTCAATCGCAAAATCGCGATCACTGACAGCATCCAAAGAATTTTCTGCTATACTCTCAAAACCTAATAATTCTGCGGCATAGTGACGATCTATCGGATAACTCGTGCCCGCGAGGGCGGCAGCACCAAGGGGCATACTATTGACACGTTTGCGACAATCTTGTAATCGTCGCTTATCACGCAATAACATTTCACTCCAAGCTAACAAGTGATGTCCAAATGTCGTCGGTTGTGCGCTTTGCAAATGTGTAAAACCAGGCATCAAAGTTTCAGCCTCACACTCGGCAACGTCAGCTAAAGCCGTCAAAAGTCGTGTCAATTCGCTACTAATCAGTTCGATTTCATGGCATCAGGGGGGGGGTTGTCCGAATAGGCTATCAAAGCTTTAGCGCCATCCTTTCCAGGGGATTGAGCGCCTAAACGAATTTCTAACAAACGCTTATTGGCAAACAAAGAAAAACTATCCGCTTGTTCTTCAAGGTTTTCCCAATCAAATTTCGATTCGACGGTTAAAACAACTCGCTCATTAAAACCTTGCTGACGGGCAAAAGATCGTAGAATATCCGCACATTCCATCATTTGTAAAGGCTCATCCCCTGTTAACAGATAGATAGATGAGAGTCCTTGTCGCTTGAGATGATTGCTTAGTTGAGCGGCTTTCAATTTCATTTTTTTTCAGACTATTTTTTTTTGGAGTCCAAAATTTATTTTGGGCGAAAAACTGGTGAGAAAAATTAATGGCATTGAGCTTTAGAACAGGAGGGAAAAAAAATGGTGCCCCCGCTGGGATTCGAACCCAGAATCTCCGGCTTAGGAGGCCAGTGCATTATCCAGTTATGCTACAGGGACTGAATATGGTGGAGCCGAGGAGGGTCGAACTCCCGACCTCTGCATTGCGAACGCAGCGCTCTCCCAACTGAGCTACGGCCCCATGAATGGAATGGGCGGCCATTATACACGGATAAAATCAGGAGTGCAAGGCGTACCTTGCACGAAAAAAAAATTGTGCAAGGTACGCCTTGCACTCCTGAAAAAAAAACTATAAACGCCCCCGCAAACGCTCTACTGCCGCCCGTACTTGGCTCGGTGCTGTCCCCCCGATATGATTACGGGCATTAATTGAGCCATCCAATGTTAATATTTCATACACATCATCTTCAATCTGTGGCGAAAATTCTTGAAATACCTTTAAACTTAAAGCCTCTAACTCACATCCATTATCAATACAATGTCGCACCGCTTTGCCCACAATCTCATGAGCATCTCGAAATGCCACCCCTTTGCGTACTAGATAATCCGCTAAATCCGTGGCAGTGCTAAAACCCCGCTGCGCGGCTGCACGCATTTGTTCACGTTGCACTTGCAAAGTCGGTATCATGTCCGCAAAAACGCGCAAACTGCCTTTGAGTGTATCGACTGTATCAAACAACGGCTCTTTATCTTCTTGATTATCCTTATTATAGGCTAATGGCTGCGATTTCATCAAAGTCAATAAACTGGTCAAATGACCATAG
>LUTY01000151.1 GCA_001640045.1 Candidatus Thiomargarita nelsonii
CATGGCTGCGATTTGTGCGATTTGTAAGAGCCAGTTTAGCAAAGTCCTACCTTATTATGGCTTTCAAATGGATCAAGTCATCAGTATTCATCAATTGGTTGGTGATGCCCTCGTCTTAAGTACTAATGAAATCTAAAGAGTTGGATGATTAGATAATCAATAGACTTGTCCCTAAATAAAAATTTTTTTCAATTTCCCTAAAAAAAATTTATTTAGGGACAACTCTGATAAATCGTGATAACAGGAGGAACGATGTCCACCCAAGCACAAGAAGTGAGTACAACCAATCTCACAACACGCAAATTTCAAGATGGCGATGATAAACATATGCCATGGAAGGATTATATTTTTCAAGCCAGTTGGAGCCACAAATGTCCGACTTATGTGCATCGCACTCCACCCTGTCAAGGTAGTTGTCCGTCGGGTGAAGATATACGCGGGTGGTTAGGCATAGTTCGCGGCATGGAAAAGCCACCAGAAGGTATGGATTGGCAACAATATGCTTTTCTACGTTCGACTAATGCTAACCCCTTTCCATCAGTGATGGGGCGTGTTTGTCCTGCTCCCTGTCAAACAGGGTGTAATCGCAATAAGGTTGAAGATTTTGTGGGTATTAACGCCGTTGAACAGTTTATAGGCGATACTGCCCTAGAGAAAGATTATAAATTGGCACCGCCGGGTAAAGATACTGGCAAAACCATTGCCATTATTGGCGGTGGTCCCGCCGGCTTATCGGCTGCTTATCAACTCCGCCGTCTCGGACCTGCCTGTACCATCTTTGATGATCATGCCGACTTGGGTGGTATGATGTTGTATGGTATCCCGGGCTATCGTACTCCCCGTGATATGCTCGCAGGCGAAATCAAGCGTATTACAGATATGGGCGTGGATTTGCGTCTCAACACACGAGTTGGCAAAGATGTCAGCATTGAAACTTTAGAAAAGGAATTTGATGGCATACTCTGGGCTATTGGCTGTAAATCAGGGCGAGCCTTGCCAGTGCCTGGTGCGGATGCGCCTAATTGTATTACAGGATCGATCTGAAAGTGAAGCGCCTCATCTTTGGGGAGTGTGGACATGCATGGCGTGTAGCCTATAGCTTTTTGAATACCTTTGCGGGGCCATTTGATTTTCTCGATCAGCGCTATCCCATTCCGCAACATATCTGCGAATTTACTTATGATTTGATTCAAAAAGGTGCCTTAAAACTGGATAAATCGGCCAATGATCACCGTCGATTGACTTTCCACGATTCCTGTAATATTGCACGGGCCACCCGTATGGGCAATATGCCGGGTGGTCAATTTATAATCCCCCGTGAGATTATCAAAGCCTGTTGTAATCATTTTTACGATATGCCGGCGGATACCATTCACGATGAAACCTACTGTTGTGGTGGCGGCGGCGGTTTGTTGACGGATGATTTGATAGAATTACGTGTGAAAGGGGCATTGCCACGCATGGAAGCCTTGAAAGAGGTGGTTGATAATTTTGGTGTGACTCACATGGCTGCGATTTGTGCGATTTGTAAGAGCCAGTTTAGCAAAGTCCTACCTTATT
>LUTY01000163.1 GCA_001640045.1 Candidatus Thiomargarita nelsonii
AGGTTGAACTTTTTTCCAAAGTTCTATCCAAGTGACCACCGATATATTGGCAAATTTCATAAAATATCGGCAAAGAAACCCCTGAGTCTTTAGCTCAAGGGAGGAATTGCCGATCCTCTTAAGTTAAATAGTTGTAACCATCAACGCTTTGTAACCGTTGGCAATATTTCCAACCAATACCTTGCGTTGTCCCATTTTTCGTAGAAATCTTGAAAAAACCGCTGGTTCTAACAGCAACTCGTCCGATGTAAGTTCCGATCTTTTTGCCTTTAGTAACAACCGCTTTGACTATATCTCCCGTTTGAAAACCCCTAACGACTTTTTGCTTTTTAGCCGTCGTTCTTGGAAATCCGTACTGATCAACACAGCACCTCTGTCGTGAACCATGTCCAACGGCTGTGATGGTTAATGGTTTCAACGTGTTGGGAATATAAACCTTCTCACCCGTATCGCCTACACAAGCGGCATCTATCCAATGATCCTTGGGGTACTTTTGTTGAGTACGGTTAAACTTTGTGCGTCCGCCACTCCAAAAGGTCACTGGCAAACCAAATTGTTTTAATGCATTACCAATGGCATAACGTGTGGCATTGACTGGAGCTGTATCCTTTAAGGGGATCGATGCTTGCGCTTTAATCCTTTTTAGGACTGTTGGCTTGCGCTTTAAAAAAACCTCAATTGATATCATTGTGGATAGCACGGATCCATTGGGACCAGGAGAAGGTTTATTTACAGTTGATTTTTATCGAGATTGTTGGCGCGTATTAACTTCAGAAGGATTGTTAGTACAACAAAGCGAATCGCCACTTTTGCATTTGCCGCTACTACAATCCATGCACGAGGGTATGCGTGAAGCCGGTTTTGAGAATACGCGCACTTTGCAATTTCCGCTTTGCGTTTACCCGTCGGGGTGGTGGACAGCGACAATCGCGGGTAACGGCGATTTAACGGTATTTCGGGAAGAGGATGCCTATAATAAATCATTTGATACGCGCTACTATAATCCTGAGATACAAGAAGCCAGCTTTGTGCTGCCTCAGTTTTTAGTAGAGGCGTTGCCTGATTGATAATGTTATAAGTGATTCGCCAAGAGTAGATATATTATTGTTTAGGCGAAAAGAGCCGAGGTGGACAGCCGCGCAACTGTCTCTTTTACCTGATGGGATTAGAGAGACAGATGCGACTGATATTTTGTTAGAATTTAAATACACTCAACGATGAAGCGATTGTTACAAACTTTAGGCTATAATTTTTTTTATAGACAACACAAAGAGTTGACTCGTCAGGAGGTACAAAGCTTTTTGTGGAGTGCCAGAAAACGGGTTGCAGGACGCAGAGCGTCCATGCATTCCCAAACGTCGTTTGGGAACGAGATAATAATTAGCCTGTTAATCATAATTGGTCTATCTGGTTGTGTTTCCGTTCCCGTTCCCGTTCCTCAATTGGACCCTCGGAAACATGCGACCGTACTTATTTATCCGACTATTGACCTGAGAGAAAATAAGGAAAAAGAACTAGATAAATTTGCTAGGAATTATCCTGCGAGTGTAAAAGTGGGAGAAGTTTTCTGGCCTGGTTTTGAGGTAGCGCGTATTCTCCTCACTCGGTACGACGTGATACCGCAGTATCTTTCCGACCCCGCGCTTGTGGATATTCAATACGAAGATTTAAGAAGTCCGGTGCGGGAAAAACTTAGAACGATTCCATCGGATAATGTAAACTTTGTTTTTGTTATTGTGGTAAACGAGTTCTATTCTGAATTGGAATTATTCAAAAAAAGCCATGATTTCGTCATTAATGCAAATATCGAGGGCTTCCTTATTGATAAAAGCGAGGGCGAAATTATTTGGCTGAATTCCGCTACCGCTGAAGGGGGGGAACACATGCTAAACCTTATTCTTAATTGCTGTGGATTGACTTCTACCTCATCCCAGGTAATGAAAGAAGCCATCAGAAGTTTGATGATTGAATTACCTCGTTTAAACCCTGATGGCACTTACTTAATTGAAAACTTCTGAAAAATAGGAATCTAAATATGTTATTTATGTTTTAATATCAATAATTTGATAAAACATTTACTCTCAAAAATAATAAAAATATTATTTTATATCAATAACTTATTTAGTCGTCAGTTCGTACCACGCACATTTTAAATAGGGTTCGGTGTAGATTAATGGTGCGTTATGGGATGGTGCGTAGGACGCACCCTACGCTCGTGGTGTCTATGAGACTTATGGGTATGTTGGTTCACCGCCGTCAGCGAGCGTAGGCTGCGTAGCCAATTTTATTACCCTCGATGTTCAAGTTTTTTTAGCTCGACAAATTGAAAAAAGGATGTTATGGGGAGAACATAATTCCAAATCATTGAAATAAAAAAATTTAATGAGTTGGGTGGATAGCCAAAAACGGTATAAAGTCTTTGACACCGTTTGGGGAACCGTGGCACTCACCAATTGAGAAGTCAAGCCGCAACGGGCTATTTTTAATATTATTCACCACCCCAGTATTAACCAGCTTTTATACCAAAGCAAAAAATATCTAATTGTTTTTGTAGTTGAAATATAATAATATACCAAGGGCAACCACAAGGGATTGCCCCTACAATATTCGCATGTAGGGGCAATCCCTTGTGGTTGTTATGTTCATAACTGTAGTGATTTGCCAAAACATTTTCAATGGAGTGTAAAATGAGTTGCAAGTCAAAAAAACTTGATCATCGAGTACAACANAATAAAAAGTTTTAATGATATGGGTGGATAGCCAAAAACGGTATAAAGTCTTTGACACCGTTTGAGGAGCCGTGGCACTCACCAATTGAGGAGTCAAGCCGCAACGGGCTATTTTTTATATTATTCACCACCCCAGTATTAACCAGCTTTTATACCAAAGCCAAAAAAATCTAATTGTTGTTGTAGTTGAAAATCATGTACTCTTATATTTTTCCGTCTGTTTGTACCCCTCGTTTTTTCGAGGTGTAGATTCGAGATGTTCAAGTGAAGTCAAAAAAACTTGAACCTCGAGTTATACTCGAGGTTCAAGTTAGAAATGACTAATATTTTAATTAACCTTTAATAACAATGCGGTTATCAAGTGGTGAAAAATTGAGAGTTCCAATTTTGTCCAGAGCAAAAAACCTTGAATCTGGCTATTTTTAAGGACTATTGAGTATATTAGCAAACTCTAACTTGAACCTCGAGTTATAATAATTTCTATTCCTAACAATATTAATATTTCTTAAAAAAGGAGAAATATGTTAAAAATAATTAAGGTTTTTTCTATTACTACCCTAACTTTATTGGCTTTTTCTCAATCCAGTATGGCACGAGAATTTGCTGACATCTATACCGACTGTGGACTCGGCGCCATGATTGCACCAACGAATAGTGCTGTTGCAGCTGTAACTAATGTCACTTTCGACTTAGGGACAACCGCAATCAGTTCAAATCTGTCTTCTCCAGACACTTGCAATGGTGGACAAGAAAAAGTAGCTTCATTTATTTATAACGCCTATGAACCTTTAGAAAAGGATTTAGCAAGTGGTAGTGGGACATATCTTGATTCACTAATGCTATTAGCTGGATATACTCAAGATCAAGAAAAACTTGAAGTGTTACGTAATGGTTTTGCCAAAATTGTTGCAAACCCAAGTTATGTTGATCAAAACCGTTTTGAAAAAGCGAAAGCTTTGTATGATTTGGTTATCAATGTCTAGTAGTTTGTAGGGGCAATCCTTTGTGATTGCCCTTTTTAAATTCATTCAAACAAAATATTATAGTATGTCTACAATAAAACTATTAATATTTTTCTGCACCATTTTTTTGGCTATCCCTGCCCAAGCATCCACAAAAATTCTCAATCTAGCTGAACAACTCGGTATTGCCAGTCATCCGACATGGCTTAAATTGCTTCATTATGAACGTAATAATAGTGTCGTTTTGACAAAAAATTTCTTTATATCCTCAAATGGTAGAAATAATCCCAGTGCTGAGTTATCAGCTACGATCAACGCCTATTTTGCGCCATGGGATGGAAACATGGATGAACACGCACGTTGTAGATTTCCAGCACGTTATTTTTGGCTTTCTCAGCAATTACCTTT
>LUTY01000153.1 GCA_001640045.1 Candidatus Thiomargarita nelsonii
AAATAATACGATTTACTTAGATAGTATTGAGCGGCGGCTGGCATCAAAGAGTATTATATTTTGTACGGTCAGGGTGAGCCAATGGAATTTTATCGCCTGGGTGCCAAGGGTGTCTATGTGCCGATTGAGCGTGTGGATGAGGATTTAATTCAATCTTCGGTTTTACCCGGCTTTCAATTTAGAATTTCTGATTTGTTCAATAAACCTTCTCCAGAGGAAATGATTGATGATCCCGTTTATCAAGGTTTTGTTTTGCCCGGTTATAGTGAGGCGAAAAAAATGGTACAACGGGCACAACGACGGGCGCTTAAGGCTGAACAACGGATACAAGTAGAGGCGCAACGGGCACAAGTAGAAGCGCAACGGGCACAGGCTGCCGAAGCTGAAATTGCTCGCTTGAAAGCATTACTGGCTGAAAAATAACCTCGTTCGTAGGAGTCCAAAATTTATTTTGGACGGACGCTTTAGACTCGTCCAAAATAAATTTTGGACTCCTTTGTCTCAATTAATGGTTAGGTGAACAAAAGCGATGGCATATGAAAATTTTTCGATAGAACAAATAGAGAGTGATTTCTCTATTAAAATTCAAGATGTGCATAATTTATTTGGTTCTGTTGAACCTATTGAACCTTCTGAAAGGTTACTTTCTTTATTAGAAGAATTTGTTCCTTTAGGGAGTGCTATCGGTACTGAAAAAGCGCGTTCTGAATTTATTATCGCTCCCATTTTAGCCGAAGTCAAAAAATTGACTGGGAATAAAGTCAGCTTATTTTCGGGTAATAAATTTGATGTTGATAAAGAGAAAGGATTAAATGGTTTTTGCGATTTTATGTTTAGCTTTTCAAGTAGCCAATTAACATTATCTGCTCCTGTGATAGCCATTGTAGAAGCTAAAAATGAAAATATAAACTCTGGATTTGGTCAGTGTATGGCAGAAATGGTAGCGGCTCAAATATATAATAGAAAAAAGAAAACTATTGTTGACTCGGTGTATGGTTGTGTGACGACTGGAAGTGTCTGGCGATTTTTGACACTTTCAAATAATACGATTTACTTAGATAGTATTGAGTATTACTTAGATCAACTTTCTAAAATATTAGGTATTTTTATAGCCGATTTAAACCCAAAAGCATAACCAAGCCATACGATAAATCTGGCCGACTCCTACCAGAATCCTTCTAGGAGAAATTGTGCAACTCCAATATTAAATTTGAGTTTTATCCAGAGCCGCTTAGAGGTGGTCCTGCAATGCATATGATGTGTTATGAGCCAAGTGGTATCAGGGTGGAGTTTATTTGTGTGCCGTAAAAAATATAACAATCTCATATGATGAGCGGTGAAAATATGGTGTATGAAAAATCCTAGAGCGATTCGATCTAGGATTTTTAACACGCTTTGCCGAGCAAAGCTACAGGCATTCCGCCGCGAAGCGGCGGAACGAGAAACCGGCTTAATGGCATTGAGCCTGGGGCAACGCCCTTGGCTTCACGCATGATGCCGAAACTGCGGCTTGATCGGTCAAATCCAGTATTACCTTGTCATTCTTATCGTATTGGACT
>LUTY01000154.1 GCA_001640045.1 Candidatus Thiomargarita nelsonii
GAATGGGATTCGTGTAACAAATCCATTTTTGTATTTTTCAGAGCCACCTTGGTTGTAAGTTTAGGCCTGGTAAGTAGCGATTTATCGCCTTAAGTTCGTAGTAGGTGATTTATCGCCTTAAGTTCGTACCAAAACCCCATCTTCAGCGATGTTGAAAACTCACCCGATACACGACATATTTTTTAAATATTGGGGCAGTACCGAAAATGATTGTCCTTGTTCTTCAAAAATAATTGGGGTGTTTTCCGGAAAATCTTCGACAAGTTCGGGCTTAATCAGATGTGTCTTCTTTTCGATTTCTTCCATTATCTGATTTTGGATTTGTCCTTATGGCATCGGCTTGGCGCGTGGCAATCAAATAAAGGGTTTCTTTTCCGGTGTTTTCATCGAGTTTAAACGATCTAGAGGCTGCCGGCACAAAGTATTGTTTCTCTTTTTTGACAGGGTTTTTATTGGCTCTTGCTGCCCCTTTAAAATCGTCCGTCGGGAATAATCGCGCTATATTGTTATGTGAGTCAACCATAAAAATATAGATATATATATTGTCTTCGGTGGGCGTAAATATCAGTTTTAAATGATCGCCGGAATGCAATACGCTGCCATCACCGAAATGTTTAAAGTCTCCTTGATCGTCTGCACGATACCAGTAGCTGATTTTGAAAGAGAGGGGCTGCTGTTCTTGTATCGGTTGTAAGGGACAATTTTCTTTATTAATATAACAATATTCAAGCAGGAGGATAATGCCGCCTCCAATTATAGTGATAACAAGTCCTATCAATCTTTCTCGCATTATATAGTTTCCTTTGTTCCAAGATAAATCTTGGACTCCAAAATCTAAGATAAATCTTGGACTTCAAAATCTCAGTGATGTTGAAAAGTGACACGATACACGCATTCTTCACACATATTTTTTAAATACTTGGGCAGCACCGAAAATTTTTTGCCGTCTTCTATGAAAACAATGGGCGTGTTGTCCGGAACGTCGTCGACAAGTTCTGGCTCTATTAGGCGCCGTTTCGCCTTTGCCAATATAAATTTAGAGGGTTTTTCCAGTACTTCATCCGGTTGTCGGGTGGCAATCAAATAAATGCTTTCTTCTCCGGTGTTGTTATCCAGTTGAAACGATTTGGATTTCGCCGGCACAAAGTATTTAACGCTTTTTTTAACGGGATTTTTATTGGCCTTTGCCGCCCCTTTAAATTTGTCCGTCGGGAATAATCGCGCCACATTGTTATGTGAATCGACCATAAAAATATAGATATATATATTGTCTTCGGTGGGCGTAAATATCAGCTTTAAATGATCACCGGAATGCAACACGCTGCCATCACGGAAATGTTTAAAGTCTCCTTGACCGCCCGCACGATATAAGTAGCCGATTTTGAATGAGAGTAGTTGGGTGGGTTTATAGCCTGTCAGTGTTTGATCAACACCTCTTTTTTTAGCGACAGGTGGCGGGCTATCCGTTTCGGCTGCCTCACTGGCAATCCCAAAAACGGCGATGAAAAGCCCTCTTAAGATTTTTCGTTTCATAAAGACTCCTCTGTTGTTAGAGTTGT
>LUTY01000155.1 GCA_001640045.1 Candidatus Thiomargarita nelsonii
GGGAACAAAATTAAAAACGATCTTATCATTGACTTTGGTGAGCCCTATGGGCTCTGGCTCAGAATGAACAACAGTAGTTGGGTTCAATTACATAGGCTGTCAGCAGAAAGCCTGAACACAGGAAACTTAGATGATAACATTGAGGATGAAGTGATTATTGATTTTGGTCCAGGCTATGGCATTTGGGTGTGGCACAGCGAATGGGAAAAATTGCATTCTTTGTCGCCAGAGAGCATGGTGGTGGGTGATATAGATGGTAGCGGACAAGATGATGTGATTATTGATTTTGGTGCCCAATATGGCATTTGGGTGCGGGAGAACAATAGCGAATGGGAACAATTGCACACCCTCTCACCAGAAAATATGACAATGGGTGATATAGATGGTAGCGGACAAGATGATGTGATGATTGATTTTGGTGCTCAATACGGCATTTGGGTGCGGAAGAACAATAGCGAATGGGAACAATTGCACACCCTCTCACCAGAAAGTATGACAATGGGAGATATAGATGGTAGCGGACAAGATGATGTCATTATTGACTTTGGTGCTCAATACGGCATTTGGGTGTGGATGAATAACAGTGTTTGGGTTCGATTGCATTCCTTATCACCAAATAGCATGACAACGGGAGATGTCGATGGTAGTGGACAAGACGATATTATTATCGATTTTGGTATTGGTATTTGGCAGTGGATGAACAATAATAGATGGGAACAATTGCATTCCTTATCCTCAGATAGCATAGTGACCGGAGATTTAGATAGTAGCGGACAAGATGATGTCATTATCGACTTTGGTAACCAATACGGGATTTGGCTCAGGATGAATAACAGCACTTGGGAAAAATTGCATTCAATCTCGCCAGAGAGCATGGTGGTGGGGAATATAGATGGGTGACAGAGAAAGCCCGCCACCACCGTTCGTAGTAGGCGATTTATCGCCTACCAAGTCGCTAAAGCGACTACTACGAGCCACCACGATATGGCATCTTTAAAATAACACATCACCACATGAAAATTCACCCAATCGCCTGGCTAATATGGCTGATGACTGTACTCATCACCGTCTCTATCACTCGTAACCCCATTTACCTACTCTTAATCTTACTATGGCTAATCATCGTCAAGTCCACACTCACAAAACATTGCGAAGCCCCCCCTATTCTCATCAGCACATGGCAATTTGCCAGTATTGTGCTAGTGACGACCACACTATTTAACGCACTCACCGTCCATGTAGGACAAACTGTGCTATTCAAGTTGCCACTGTTTGGCAGCGCGATCACCCTAGAAGCAACGTTCTACGGCCTACTCAACGGATTGACCCTAACGCTCATGTTCATTGCCTTCACCATCATCAACCAAGCCCTGCCAGCACGCGCCCTCATTCGACTCATTCCACGCGCCTTTTATCCAGTAGCCGTCGTCATCGCCATTGCACTCACCTTTGTCCCAGCCACGCGACGACATTTTGAACAAATTCGGGAAGCTCAAGCAGTACGTGGACATCAATGGCGGGGAATACGGGACTGGTTGCCTTTGCTGATTCCGCTCCTC
>LUTY01000156.1 GCA_001640045.1 Candidatus Thiomargarita nelsonii
TCGCTACCAACGTGGTGAATCGTTTCAGGTGAGCCTGCGAGAGCATCTCAATTGGGTCTCGCCCACCTGAAAGCGGATGGCCATTGGGAGGTGTTTAATAGAGACAACTCAGACCTACCAGACAATAAGATCATAGCCCTTCTTTCGGATGATCAAGGCGGAGTCTGGGTGGGAACTGAGTCTGATGGTCTCGCCCACCTGAAAGCGGATGGTAATTGGGAGTGGTTTGATACAGACAAATCAGGCCTGCCATACAATTATATCTGGACCCTTGTTTCGGATGATCAAGGCGGAGTCTGGGTGGGAACTCATGGTGGTGGTTTAGCCCACCTCACCTTTGGTCAGCAGCAGTCAGGCAAGCGTGCCGCCATCATCATCACAGGCGGACCCAATACTCCACGAAACGAGCTATGGGACACCGCAACCTCCATCTCCAACCACATCTATAAAATGCTGATCGGACGAGGGTTTGTGAATACAGAAATTTACTACCTCTCCCCTCAAGATTGGGCCGATTTTAATGGCGATGGATTTAATGACCGTATTGTCGATGCACCCCGTCCACAACGTCAGCTTATAATTGAGGATGTTCGTACAGTACTTGAGGAGGTCAAAGAACCGGGCAAGCTTGATCAGCCCCTTTATTTCTTTTACATCGGCCACGGCGGCGAAGGCAAACTTCATTTGGCTGATTTCGTCGATATAGAAGCGGCGGAATTGAAAGCACTACTGGATGATTATCAAGCCGTCACGGGCAGTCAAGTTGTCATAGTTGTGGACGCTTGTCACTCAGGCTCCTTCATGCCAACACTCGCCGCTGAAAACCGTGCCGTTCTGACGAGTTCTAAGGCCGAAGAAAAATCCTTTTTCTTTGAAAAACAAGGCTGGAGTCGTTTTCTAGCTAGCAGCTTATTCCAAGGCAGGCACTTTTTCGATGCCTTTTTCGATGCCAGGCGCGATCACGAGCATCTGCTAGGAAAAAACCTCCCAGGCTTTCAAGAGAATGGTCGGACTCAAACGCCCATGTTTGACGATAATGGTGATGGAGTGTCTAGCCAGGATGGACAATGGTTAAAGCAGGTGAAAATTAACGGTGACTTTGTCACAGCGGACATCACCTTAGCTGTCACTGGCCTAACCGAGTCCGCGAATTTATCGGTGGATCAAGTTTTCTCGCTCAAAGCCAGAGCCAGCACCGCCTCTGGACAAGTGGAGCGTGTTTGGGCGGTGATCAGACCTCCGAAGATGAATCTGGTCCTCGACAGCAACGGCACACCGATTCTAGCCTATCCTCGTGCGATGCTGTCGCCAAAGGCATCGGAGGGGACGCTTTGGGAAAGTAGCTGGAATGAGGCGATTTATAACGGCGACTATGAGATCACCTTCTATGCTGAAGACAATGAGGGCAACATCGCCAGCAGCGACGAGACAGTGATGATCACGGTAAGCGGCGGCCTAGCACCGCCTGATAGTTCAGCTATTGAGATCATATTGGAAAAAGATCGCTACCAACGTGGTGAATCGTTTCAGGTGAGCCTGCGAGAGCATCTCAATTGGG
>LUTY01000157.1 GCA_001640045.1 Candidatus Thiomargarita nelsonii
TGTCACGGAATGATCGAGCCGGTTTCTGAGAATGCCTGACTTTTTCTGCTAGATGAATAAGCAAGTCCATTTGCTCTGTTGGAGTCAGGGAGTCCGATTGTTTAACTAAATCTTCAAGTCGTTCAGTAGACATTGCTTTACCCCCTAAATAGCGTCGAGAATAAACTAGAAATTTCCATCCTAATCTGAACGCGCTTTATTAATAAGTCTTTGTTTAAGATCATAAAGATGATATTCTAAACTGACTGAATAAACATCAGGATTCTTCAAACGTTTGATACCTGCTGGACACTGAGCCAGTTGCGCCTGCACTCTCTCACGAATTTGCTCTAACGAAGGCAATTCTATCACAGGCTGACCTTTGCGTAGCACCGGGATGAGTAAATCTTGATAAGGCGTGTTGGCGGGCAACAAAGTATGTTTTTCGGGCACTGCAAGATTAAACATCTTTGGCGCATCAACAGGCGGCTGGGTTTGATTATAAATCATATCTCCACTAAACATCCCTTGAGCATCACTAAAACGACGC
The DNA here is from genome assembly GCA_001640045.1 of Candidatus Thiomargarita nelsonii. Lineage (GTDB taxonomy): Bacteria > Pseudomonadota > Gammaproteobacteria > Beggiatoales > Beggiatoaceae > Thiomargarita > Thiomargarita nelsonii_A. Next base: position 530 of record LUTY01000157.1, read on the forward strand.
ACTTGCAATAAGCCGGGATTGGAGATTTTAATCGGCTCTTCTGAAAGTTTGAGGCGGTATTGCCATTCTTCGCCAGGATCACGAATCGCTGTCAGTTTATACACGCCCCCCAATGCCGCTTGCTCATAACCGGTGACTAATTTAGTACCAACACCCCACACATTAATTTTGGCACCCGCCGCTTTGAGTTCATCTATGAGATATTCATCTAAATCATTACTGGCAACAATACGCGCCTCTTGAAATCCCGCCTCATCCAACATTTTTCGAGCCTCTTGACTGAGACTGATGAATTCGCCAGAATCTAAGCGGATGCCAACTAATTGGTGGCCTTTTTCACGCAACCATTGTCCCATTTCAATCGCTTTTTTGACTCCTTTGAGGGTATCAAAGGTGTCTACTAAAAAAATACAATTATTTGGCATAGCCTCCGCATAAGCGCGAAACGCCTCATCTTCACTGGCAAAAGACATGATCCAACTATGGGCATGAGTCCCTTTGACAGGGATACCATAGAGTTTTCCTGCCAACACATTTGAAGTCGCCGCACAGCCCCCAATATAGGCGGCTCGACTGGCAGACAATGCCCCATCAATCCCTTGCGCTCGCCGTAAACCAAATTCTAAGACAGGATCGCCTTGGGTGGCTTGACAGACGCGGCTTAATTTTGTAGCAATAAGCGTTTGAAAATTAATTATATTAAGTAATGCGGTTTCCAAAATTTGACATTGCAACAATGGTCCTTGCACCCGTAACAATGGCTCATGGGGAAAGACAAGGGTGCCTTCTGGCATCCCATCAATATCACATTCAAAACGTAATTCGCCGAGATAATCGAGAAAAGCTGGTTCAAATAAAATCTTGCCATCATTTCCCCTCAAAGTGGCGAGATAACTCAAATCGCTGTCACTGAAATGTAAATCTTCAAGATACTCAAGCACTGTGCTCAAGCCAGCAGCAATCGCATAGCCGCTGTTAAAGGGGGCTTGACGGAAAAATAGGCTAAAAACGGCTTCTTGATTGATTTTA
>LUTY01000158.1 GCA_001640045.1 Candidatus Thiomargarita nelsonii
TGTAGCTGTCTGCTTGATCACCGATTTCTTGAGCAGATTTTTCAATTATTTGCTTAGCGGCTTGTTTGGATTTTTGCACTTTCCGTTGGATCGCGCTTTGATTTTCCCCATATTTCCGATCTGGATTATTCTTAATATCTTCATACATGGACTTGGCGGGTTGATCAAGAGCGGCATAAGTGTGATCAGCGTATTTACTCGCAAACCAACAGAACAAAAAGGCATGTAGTGTCGGAGTACGCACAAACCGGTGTATGGCATCCGAGGCTTGATGAAATGTCTGATAGTATGCGATAAAGTTGTTTGGCTGACATCCAGAGAGTTGAGTGCAGCCATTGATACCAAAGTCCTGACTCTCGGCATACTTTTCCAACCAGCCAGACTGAAAATCATCTTGTTGTATGGTTTGTAACCAGACGCGATCCCCCTCTGGATTTATGCACAGAATTTGTTTCAGATGCTTTAATCCACTTTCTAGCTGATCGATAATCGTTTTTTTATCACCCGTTGTCCGGCCAAACTTATGTTCTTGCAAGCTTTTTCTGAAATCTCCCATCGCCTTTGCGTTGTCACCGTCGTAACAAACGAGGTAAGTGACTATGGCTGTCGCCACAAACTGGTCGGTAGAGAGAATTTTAGTCCAGTTTGCCACGGACTTTCTGAGATTTCTGGGGAGTTTTGTGTTTGCATCGAGTAGCAGATAGTTTTTAGCAACAGTCAGTAGGGCTTTTGCAAAATGACTATGGGTAAATCTTGCGACGATGTTTAGATTGTTCAACAATTCCTTGAAGAGCTCGCCGCCGATATCTTGGGCAATTTTTGCATGTTCATCTTCATTGCTGCCACTGGCGGCATAGCGTTCTACCGCGTCCAGCAGTTTGCTGTCCATAAGAATCGGCTGAGATTTGTCGTCTTTTCCTGCGGTTATGGGCGGTTTTAAGGTATAAGCCCGGTAAGCCATTTTTCCAATCGTTATGGCGTATTCATCGGATCGGTATAAACAAGGTTTCAATACTTCAAACAATGTCGCAGGATCGAGTGGCCCTTCGTTCTCCGAAAGGTGCCTACCCTGAGAAAAAATATAACGGGGATTAGGATCATTTTTGCGAAATTTTCCTATCCAGGCAATCGTCTTGTTGGACTGTTTCATCCAGTCCAAGGGAGCGATATGATTGCCGTTGGCATCTACTAATGGCATAAATGTCTCCTTGTTTGAGTGTCGTGCAAGTGAACCTTGCACTCCAACTCCTCAATTTTTACATTCTGATCGGAGCAGTGGCCTTATAAAGTGTAGGGCCGACTTTTTTTCCAAGGATAGCCATTCCGATTTTAGCATGGCCTAAAACCGCACTACCCTGTAGTGGCAATTGAAAATGCAACTGCATATCAAAGGGATGACTATAAAGCAATTGATACCACTGCCATGGCCATCCAAAATGGTAAGGTAAATCAACGCGCTTATCCGCTGGTATCTGCTCTAAGATATACCGTAAAATTTGTACTGCTCGTACAAATATTAAGCCTGAATAAACTTTCAATTCGGACTTGAAAGTTCCT
>LUTY01000159.1 GCA_001640045.1 Candidatus Thiomargarita nelsonii
CCCAATTAACCCGTAAGAACAAGCAATTACAAGGCAAACTCAATTATTATGCGGGCAAATTTGCCGAACACATCTTGGCTGTCGCTTTGAGGAGTAAAAAACGCTTGGCTATTTTTGGCGATTCGCTCATCACTGGAGCTTCAGTCAAAACCTCTATATCCACAGGCGAGAGCAAATCTTTTAATAATTTGCCTAGCAGTTTGTGCCATTCTATTTTTTCTGGTTTTTTGGTTTTTTTCATTTGTCTTTTATCATATATATAAAATAAAGTTTTTTTTATTTTAAGTACCAAACTATGAATTTTCGTGTATTTTGGAGTCCAAAGCTTTAGCTTTGGACGTATGTTTCCAAAGCTAAAGCTTTGGACTCCAAAATACATTAAAACTTATGGTTCAGCGTGTAGTTGCTTTTTTTTTAGTCGATTATACCAAGGTTTGTCAGTTCCATAGTAAATGGCGTTCCAGTCTCCACGCTAAAATCTGCCCAGTATAACGCTCCCAAGATATTAATACAGGGAACATGCACGATGCCCGTACTTGGATCGTAGCCAGCCTCGCATCCCCGTGCGGCGAGTCTCACCGGTGCCGATTCGACGGATGTGAGTGCCAATTGTATCGGAGATGACGAAGTCAGGGACATAGCCGCGTTATACTGAGTGCCTGCCACTGCCACGCATGGAACATCGAAGGCACCCGTGAGGAGATCGTAACTGGCTGTGCAAAGGTTTGCGGATGATGAGCGCACGGGAGAGTATAAAGGTAAACTGCAGGACTCCGCCACCCATTTTCCATTGGTAGAATCGCACTTAGCTGATTTACCTTAATGGTGTCCTCGGTGATGGAAAAAACATAGTCATCCATAAAAATGGAACGTTTTACATAAGGAAATGAGCCCCTCCCAAGCTCAAGGACATAATAACATTCCTGACTTTCAGGCGCGACATGAGACACGCTGCCCAGATAATCAAAACCAGTCTCCACGTTAATGTCGTACACCAAAAGGCCGTTAAATGTCATCATATCTTCTTGAAAATTGTCGTCCATTTCACAAATCGTCATCGGGATCGCCAAAAGACCTTTGAAGTAGTTAAAAGCAAGGTGATTGGTGGCCGCTTCTGAGGTAGAGTCGCGTGTTCCAATGACTTCTCTGTATGTTAGCATGGGATCCGTCATGTCCGAGACATCGAATATTTGCAGCATGATGCCCTGATCGTAACCAATCGTCAAAAGGTGATCGTCATCAATACGGTGTATATAGGTTGAAAAACCCGGTATTTTCAATTCTCCGGCAATCGTCGGCTGGTAGGGATCAGACAGATCGAGCACAAAAAGCGGATCCGTTTTTTTAAACGTGACAATATATCCTTTATCTCCCATAAAACGCGCCGAGCGTATGTCTTCTGTTGGCGCAATATTATCAATTTGCCCCACGACTTGGAGTTGAGCCGATTTCTGTTCCAAAAT
>LUTY01000160.1 GCA_001640045.1 Candidatus Thiomargarita nelsonii
GCACGGCATAATTTAGCAGAAGTTTATCTAGGCTTAGGAGACTTATCAAAAGCCTTGCCCTTATTTGAAACCAGCTATCAGCATTTCAAAGAAGTGCTAGGAGACAGACACCCAGATACACTCTTAACTATGGCGGGTTTAGCCTCTGCTTATGCAAAAAAGGGTAAGATTAATAAAGCCATTAAACATTTTCAAGAATACGTGGACAATGCGGAAAAATTACGAAATAGTCACTTATCCGCAGAAAATCGCCAATTTTTATTTCAAAAATGGGTACCGGGTTATTTTACGCTTTCCAGTTTATACATGAGCCAAGCTCGCCCTGAAAAAGCATTTTCGATAGCAGAAAAAACTAAAGCCCGTACATTATTGCAATCTATGGCAGCAAAACTCGCTGCTGAACAAAGTGGACTCACCAAAGATGAGCAAGCACAATTGCAAAAATATGAGGAAACACTGGCTATTTTGAATAACCGCATAGCGAAAGCCCATAATCGCTTAAATGAAAAACTTACTTTAGAACGCGACAAAAACCAAGTCGTTAAAAAGCTCAATGAATTTCATCAGAAATTAATGGCAAAATACCCCAAATATGCCCAACTGAGCAATGTGCAAATTATCGGTGCCAAAGAGGGTGCCAAATTTTTGCCTAAAAATGCGGTGCTGATCAACTATCTTGTTGATGGAAATCATATCTTAGCGTTGACGTTACAAGCTAATGGTAAACTCACCACACACGATTTAGGCGAATTCCCTAATCTCGAAAAAGACTTGGATACCTACCGTCGCGGACTGGCTCCTGCCCAAGATAGTCGGGGTAACCAAATTATCAGATTTAAGCCTCCTGAAAGAAAACAAGAGACACAAGCACTTGGCAAACAACTTGGGAAACGTTTATTAGAGCCACTAAAAAACATCATAAAAGGTAAACAGCATTGGATTATCTCACCATCAGGTGCTTTAGCGTTGATACCATTTGAAACCTTGCGTTTTAAAGGACAAAAACAGCCAGTCATTGCACAACATCAAATCAGCTATGTGCAATCCTTATCCATATTGGCAATGCTGCAAAAACGCGATAAAGCGGGCATATCGAATCGGGGTAGCTTATTAGCGATGGGTGCGCCACTTTACGAAAAGACGACTACAACAAGCAATCCCAGCCGGACTGATTTTAAGATTGCCCGTCAACTGGTCATGCGTGGCGGCGATTATGCGCGTGCGTTTGAACAACTCAATCTGAACTGGAAAAATCTACCCGGTGCTTTGGAGGAACTTTTAGAATTAGAAAAACTTTTTAGAAAGACAAAGCCGCATATCTATAAAGAAGCAGAAGCCACTGAAGCCAATTTACAAATGCTTAATCAAAAAGGCTTGTTAGCGCAACACCGTTATTTAGTATTTTCTGCACATGGCTATCTCAGCGATGATGTGCCCGCCTTATCTTCTATTGTCTTGGGACAAGTCAACAATCCAGCAGGGATTGATGGCTATGTTACCGCTGGCGAGTGGACGGGCTATAACTTAAAGAGTGACTTGATGGTATTATCTGCCT
>LUTY01000161.1 GCA_001640045.1 Candidatus Thiomargarita nelsonii
CCCACAAGAAATCGAAGGACTGAGCTATTTAGTCGTTCTCAATATCAGGAATAACTCACTGTGTGGAATGATCCCAGTTGAATTGATGAACCTGACTCAGTTGTGGGCTTTAAGCTTAGATTATAACCACTTAAGCGCAGATGATCCCGGACTGATCGCTTGGCTTAATAACCTCAACCCGGGGTGGGATACGACACAAACAACTTGTCCTAATCCCATCAGCACACTACAACTCTCATCCGCCACTTACAGCATAACGGAAGACGGAGGACAAGCAAGCATCATCGTCACCCGCGTGGGTAATAGTGACGGCGCTGCATCAGTAGATTACGCCACCAGCGATGACACCGCCACAGCCGGTAGTGACTACACTGCTATCTCAGGCACCCTAAATTGGGGCGACGGCGATACGGCTAGCAAGACTGTTACAATAAATATCAATGACGACAGCCTAGTGGAAGGCGATGAAACACTTATCGTCAGCCTGGCTAACGCCACCGGTGGCGCTGAATTAGGTACACCTAATACTGCCGTGCTGACGATCACAGATAATGACCCGCCAACGGGCTTTGACTGCACGACAGTCACCGAAATTTCACTGGAAGAATGTCAAGCCCTCGTCGAAATTTACAATAGCACTAATGGTGATCTATGGAATAATAACACCGGATGGAATGTGACGAATACGCCTTGTAGTTGGTATGGAATACAATGTAGCGATGGACATATAACAAGAGTCTACCTACAATACAACCAACTCAGCGGCACTCTCCCGCAGGAAATCGAAAACTTGAGCTATTTGGAAGTTCTCAATATCAGGAACAACGATCTGTGTGGAATGATCCCTGTTGAGTTGATGAACCTGACTCAGTTGTGGGCTTTAAGTTTAGATTATAACCACTTAAGCGCATCTGATCCAGGACTGATCGCTTGGCTTAATAACCTCAACCCGGGGTGGGAGACCACACAAACATCTTGTCCTGAGCCCAGCTCATTCTAACTTTTTTGGTAGGAGTCCAAGATAAGATTTCTCCTAAGGTCGAAAGGACGTCCAAGATAAATCTTGGACTCCTCTAAATAGAGTTGCTCATCGAATTAAAGCTTGATTAAACAATTGTCCTAATTGAGCTAAGTGTTCAAAAATGAAAAAATGTCCCCCCTGAAACCGTTTAATCGCAATGGGTTGGCGGGTTTCTTGTTGCCAAGCTAACAAATCTTGGTAAGCAATCTCAATATCCGATAAACCATGTAAAATAGTCATGGGAATATCAAAAGGGGTGGTTGGATGATAAACATACGTTTCAAGTGCCTGAAAATCCGCTCGCAAAATGGGCTCAAAGAAATCTATTAGTTCTGGCTCTTCCAATATTTCACGGGCTATTCCACCCAATCTTTTGACACAATTGATAAACTCAGCTTTTGGTAACTTATACTTAGGCGGTTGAGCATTGAGCACTGAAGGTGCTTTTCCCCCACTCAAAAATAAATGCCGAGGAGCCGGTAAACCCGCACTGATAATACGTTGTGTCAATAAATAAGCTAATAAAGTCCCCA
>LUTY01000162.1 GCA_001640045.1 Candidatus Thiomargarita nelsonii
CGACTTCGCGGGCGGTGCCACAGGCGGTAGGCTGTCCTGTCAAAGAAAATGGGCCATTGCCGGGTTCAGATATTTTGCCCGTGAGCAAGTGGACGTTGTAGCAGAGCTGATTAACCCAAGTGCCGCGACTATGCTGGTTGAATCCCATCGTCCAGTAAGATACGACTTTAATATTGGGATCAGCGTAGATTTTGGCGAGGGCTTCTAAGTCTTCTTTGGGCACACCAGACATTTCGTGAACTTTGTCAAGGGTGTACTCAGAGACGAAGGTTTTGTATTCCTCAAAAGTCGCCTCTCTGGAACCGCCCGCCTTATCGGCGTTTGTAGCTGCCTGTTCTCTCGGATCCTCTGGTCGTAAGCCATAACCTATATCCGTATTACCAATACGGAAATTAACCCGTTGATTCACAAAATCCTCGTTAACATTGCCACTTTCGATGATGTAGTTAGCAATATAATTGAGAATTGCCAAATCCGTCTGTGGCTCGAAAACCATGCCAAGATCAGCCATATCAAAGTTGCGGTTTTTGAAAGTAGACAGCACGGCGACTTTAACATCTGGCGCAGTCAAACGGCGGTCAGCGAGACGTGACCATAAAATGGGGTGGCACTCCGCCATGTTAGCTCCCCATAGCACAAAGGCATCAGCATGTTCTAGATCGTCATAGACACCCATCGGTTCATCCGCGCCGAAGGTACGGATAAAAGCTGCCACCGCAGAGGCCATACAATGACGTGCGTTGGGCTCAATATTATTGGAGCGAAAACCAGCTTTCATCAGCTTGACACCTGCGTAGCCGTCCCACACCGCCCACTGTCCAGAACCGAACATACCGACGGCGGTTGGCCCCTTTTCCTTGAGTGCCTTTTTCCACTTTTCAGCCATGATGTCAAAGGCTTCTTCCCATTCGATCTCAGTAAATTCTCCGTTTTTGTGGTATTGACCGTCCTTTTTACGCAACAAGGGCTTGGTCAAACGGTCTTTACCATACATAATTTTGGGTAAAAAATAACCTTTAATGCAAAGCAGCCCTTTATTGACAGGTGATTCAAGATCACCCTTGACTGCCACGACTTTATTATTTTCAGTACCAACCAGTACACTGCAACCGACTCCACAAAATCGGCAAGGTGCCTTGTCCCAACGAATTTGATCGTTTTCAGCAAGTGCAGGTTTGGGAAAAGTGACCCCGGCAGCGGCGGCTGTCGCCGCGACAGCATTCGCTTTAATAAAATCTCGTCTTGTGAGTTTCATATTATCATCGCCTGATTTTTGAAAAAACTTGGGTTCTCGCCTAACTCACTCATTAGCCAGTTCAATGTTCTCAACGGCAAGGTTTGACCACCAAACCTCAGAACCTTCAACCAAAGGATTTTTCCCTTCATCAACATATAGCGTATATAAAGCATAGTTGCCACCAATGCCAGGCGGGATTTCAAGTGCCAGTAATCTGTGACTCATCCCTAAGCCTTCCACAGCAGTTTTAAATGGCTGGGGATCAAGGCTGAAAGGCTGCTCTGGTAATGGGGTTCTGAAAAACAATTCACCCGTAG
>LUTY01000170.1 GCA_001640045.1 Candidatus Thiomargarita nelsonii
CTGACATTATCCAACAAATCAATGAACGCTTTGGCACTCACTTGACTGAACAAGACAAACTGGTGTTTGAACAAATAGCCGGAAAAATGGCAACCAATGAAAATTTATCACAACGGGCGCGAGAAAATAGCAAAGAACAATTCAGAATTGTATTAGAACCCGAAGTGATGCAAGCGTTTATTGAGCGTCTCCAAGGAGATGAAAAGATCGTTGACGAGTTTATGCAGAATAATGATATACGGGCAATGATTATTAATGCCTTGTTAGATGAAGTGTATGATCAGGCGAATCAGGGCTTTTCGTAGACATGTCAGCAACAAAAACTAGGCTCAGGAGTGTACTTTGCACGCGACGCTGGCGCAAAATTGGAAAGAGTAGAAGTATTAGCAATAATTAACATAAAATCACCGTGCAAGTGCTTGTTCAAGCTCTTCCATTTCCTGACGTGCTTCGGCTATAGTTTCTGGACCCAAACGAGGTTGAATACCCCGATCGATAAAAATTTCTTTCATCCTATCAAAACTCACACCGGCAATCGTGGCGGCTTTGGCGAGTGAAATTTCGTCAGTTTGATATTGGTGGATAGCCCAATCAATGCGTAATTTTGGGCGTTCTTGCCAAAGGATTCGCATTGCTTCTTGTATAACTCTTTGTTCATTGGGATATAATCCCGCATTCACTAACGCTTGTGGTGTTATCATAATATTAATCTCCAAGATAAATCTTGGACTCCGAAAACCAAAGGATCACTGAAACAATTGCCACAAACCAACAGCCACAACCGCCCCAAACAGTGAACTGATTAAATTAACTAAATCATTGTTTAACCAATGAAAACCGCGCTTATGTACCGTTTTCCTACCACAAGAATGCAGCGGATAGCGTTCAGTCTCCATCGAACAATGGGGGCAATCATAAATAGCCTGCACGCTTGCCCCCAGCAGCGAATCCAGCAACGAACCGCTCAATCCCGCCAACGAAACAACCAGCAAAATTAACGCTTGGGGAGTGAATAGCGTGGTAACTAAAGCAATCAGCGCAGCACCGCCAAAAGTGGCTAAAGTGCCCCAAAAAGTGATCCCCCCCGACGTACCACGTTCAACAATTTGACCAGTCGTGATCAAGCGTGGCGGTTTGGCACTCAATACGCCCAATTCAGTCGCCCAAGTGTCCGCATTCACCGTTGCCATTGCCCCCGCGTAGGCTATCCAAGGCCAAAATTGATCCGGATAAAAAGCGTGGCTGATGACCAGTAAAGCACCAATACCCCCATTGGCGAAAACCTGCGCCCAATCACGTTGAGCACCTTTAGCGAATTTTTCGCCCAAATTCGCCTTGTGGCGACTAAAGGCACGAGAGAGCCCGCTTGAAGATATAAAAAAAGTGAGCAACAACACTGCCCACGATAATCCGCCCAAGCCAAAAATCAGACCACCGATAATTGTCGCCGCCCACGCTCCACTGATAGATAATGCCCTGACACGCCACGCGAGAAAGCCAATTAAAGCCCCTAATAAGAAACCGATGACAATTTGTGCGGTCAGCATATCATCAGCCTAGATTGACCCAAGGAATAAGACATTTCGTTTTATGAGCATATTCTGACCACTCATCTTTAAATTGTTGCTGCAAAATTTTCTCTTCTCTACTGATACGCTCAAGTAGCCCCGCTGAAGAAAGAATAGCTAACAATAGTCCCAAACTCGACAGAAAAACCAAGGGAATACCAATAAATATGAGAATGCTACCAAAATCACGCGGATGGCGAACAAACTTAAAAGGTCCCTCAATCATCAATTTGTCACTATTGTTCTGTAGAACAATGCGCCGTTGCTTGCACATATAAAAAGAAGTCCAAATAACAAATGTAGCACCAAGCGCAAAAAGGAATAATCCGACATAACGCAACACATCGCCGCCTGATAATTGCATCCATTCATGTCGATCCGAAAAAGGAGAAATCATCAAAAATAACAAAATGCCCATTGCACCCATAAAGGCAATTAGCATATTATCCTCAACTTTCTCTTGAGCCCGCAATCTGGTGCGGCTCAAGCCTCCCAATGGTATAAATAAGCCAAGAATCATAAAGAATGCTAATATTAATAATAATAGGGCAAGACGGGCGGGGTGCGCTAATAAGCCATTCAGATCATCAAACCCCCAACTTGTGAAGATAAGACTAAAAATGACAATGGCTATACTAAAAACGGTAATAATTTTTATAGTGTTAGACATTTTTTCACCTCAATAAATGCCATATTCAAAGCTTTGAAAATCAGTTTTCTTATTTTTTTTTTATTATATTATTGAATACTAATTAACTGGAAATCAATACTGATTTTTATATGACTAAAATAATTGAGGAAATTGGAGAAAGGTGGAAACGAGAGTATTTTTGCCCAGACCTCAGAGGTTTCCAAAACCTCTGAGGTCTTTATAGCTCAATATTTTTCTGAAAAACAGCAAAAATAAATTTAATTTATAATTCTTTCGCGTGTTCTGATAAATAGCTAGCCACACCATCTGGTGTGCCTTTCATACCCGCATCACCTTTATTCCACCCAGCAGGGCAAACTTCGCCATGCTCCTCATTGAACTGTAAAGCATCAATCATGCGAAGCATCTCATCAATGTTACGTCCAAGTCCTAAATCATTGACCACTTGATGACGAACAATACCATCCTTGTCGATCAAGAATGAACCACGAAAAGCCACAGCTTGATTAGGTGTTTCCACATCATAAGCTTTGGCGATGGCATGTGTTAAATCAGCCACCAAGGTATAACCCACCGCACCAATGCCGCCTTTGTCTACTGGGGTGTTGCGCCAAGCATTATGTACATATTGTGAATCAACAGAAACGCCTATGACTTCAACATTGCGGTTTTTAAACTCATCCAAACGCTTATCAAAAGCGATTAACTCTGTCGGACATACAAAAGTAAAATCCAACGGATAAAAAAACACCACGGCATATTTGCCTTTAACCGCTTCTTTAAAATTATAGTCACCAACAATTTCACCATTGCCTAAGACGGCAGACGCTGTAAAGTCAGGAGCAGAACGTCCCACTAATACACCCATTCTCGATATCCTCTTTATTGTTACTATTAACCTTTGGCAATGTCACATAGCAGTGGTGCAAGGTACGCCTTGTGACATCGCCAAATATAGGTACTTTTTTTGTAAATGCAAGTGAAAATCACTTAGCATCCTCATCTTGAAAAAATGGCATAAAGCCCCTTTAATCAATACACCAAACCATTTTTATCAAACATCACGAGGAATTTGCCAATGAGTGTTGCAAAATATCATGCTTCAATTCGCGCCATTCACTGGATAATGTTTGTCCTATTTGCCATCATGTTTGTACTCGGTGTAGTGATGGTGGAGTTCAAGGAATCCGAGCCTTGGGCAATGTATAACTTCCACAAAGCAACAGGGGTTTTATTGTTTTTATTAGTCTGGCTCAGGCTCATACTACGTTGGAAAAGCCAAGTTCCGCCGCCTTCGGCTGATATTAAGCCGCTGGAACATCGCATTGCACAAAGTGTGGTTCATTTGCTCTACCTGTTTATGATTATCGTACCTATCACAGGTTATGCCTTGTCGAACATACATGGATATGACGTAAAATTCTACGGTTTACCATTGCCAAAATTGTTTCCCACTTTGGAAAACGGGGAAAACATCAGTCGTTTAGTCCATGAATATTTGGCTTATACTTTTTTGGGAGTGATTAGTTTGCATCTCCTTGGAGTCATTAAACATCATGTGAAAGGGCAAGAAGTGCTGCGTCGAATGACTTAGAAACTTAACTTAAATTTATTTCAAGCCAGGAAAGTCCCTTAAGTACCAGCATTTTTTCAATACTATTCAAGTTGAACTAATTTACTAATCAACATAGCACTCACGCTACTAAACTCAATGCCATTAAGTTAAGGCAAACCTACGGGGAGACCAATACCCCGCAGGTTAATTTTTAGTCTAATTTACAACGACCTGCGAGGTATGGGTCTCCTCGTAGGTCTGATTTTTAGGCGGCACGATATGGCATTGAGTACTAAACTGGC
>LUTY01000164.1 GCA_001640045.1 Candidatus Thiomargarita nelsonii
CCAGAATGGCCATTGAAAGGCCAAAATGCTGTTGATGGACAACATAAACATAAGCTTTACGCACTTGATGGCAAGCAGTGGACTTTTCCAGCCTACCCCGCTCCAAATAGTGCGATAGTCGCCTTAGAAGCCTTAGAAGATGGCTCGGTGTTGATATTAGAACGAGCGTTTTCGTCTATTTTTCAACCCGTGATTATTAGTTTGCGGCGAGTATGGTTATCAGGCAATCACCGCCTCATTGCCGTTTTTGATAGTAGTCAAGCGTGGGAAGTGGACAATTTTGAGGGATTGACACATCATCGGGGGAAATATTTTTTTATGGTGAGCGACGACAATGAGAATAGTTTGCAACGGACATTGTTGAGTTATTGGGAATTGATTATTTAAAAAAACTTAAAAATCCTATTTGTTAAGGGATGCCGCAACAAATAACTTAACCAAGTTTGTGACAAAAAAGTTGCTTTATTGTCACATATCTGCGTAACTTATTTGGTGCAACGTCCCTAAAAGGCTATAAATTATTAGACACTACATTTTGTAGGAGTCCAAGATTTATCTTGGACGAAATTTTGGCTCGTCCAAAATCAATTTTGGACTCCGATATTTCTGTGATAAAATTAACCAGCTATTCGCCACGATATGGCATTGACATAAAAACTAGACTCAGGGCTCATTGTGCCGGCTTGCTAATCCATCGAAAAAAAATCAATAAATCAAACAATGCCAATGCCTTGATTTCGCTCACCACGAGATGTAAAACTAGCTTTTGAGTCCAAGATTTATCTGTGTCTTCTGGCGGAGCGAGTATCATTAGAATACCAACCGGAATGAAACTATGAGTGAAGCGATAAAACTTGATGAAGAGACTCTAAAAAACGAGGAGGATTCCGATATGGGATCGTGGGCGCATAGTTCAATTCAAGCCGCTCTCGCATGTTTATTAAGAACTGATGGGCGTTTTAATGTTCTAACTGAATTAAATTTAGATGTAAGTCAAGTCGATTTGACTCAATTTGGAATCCATAAAGATGAGATAAAACCTGATGTATGCCTATACGCTAAGAAGAAACGTGTGGAACCAACCCGCGATCTAATTAGAATGTTAGAATACCCTTTAACAGCGATAGAAATTCTTTCGCCTAAGCAAAATATTTCTGAACTGTCCGCCAAGTTAAATGCCTACTTTGCGCTGGGAGTCAAATCTTATTGGTTGGTTCTACCAATGAATGAATCAATAACAGTTTATTCGTCACCAACCCAGTTCGAGCTTTTCGGTACCAAGGAAACCGAAGTCATTGATGAAGTGATGGACATTCGTTTGCCAATTAAGGAGATATTTGATTTGTATTTAGATTAAAAGTCGATGCTCACCCTATTTTTGTGCTCTTGACGCTAAGCTAGAAATCCTATTTTTTAAAAAAAATAGGATTTCTAGCTTAGCCCTGAGGAGAGGTTGAATGGACTTTTTTGTCGCAGTGGTGAGTACACCTCTGTGGTAAACAACGAATAAAACCTTAAAACAAAAAAATATAATTTAATCAGTGCTATAGAGT
>LUTY01000165.1 GCA_001640045.1 Candidatus Thiomargarita nelsonii
GTGCTATGGCACTGTTTTCAGGATAATCAAGCGTATAGTGCAATCCTCTACTTTCATGTCGAAGTTGTGCAGAGCGAATGATCAAGTCTGCTACGAGTGTGAGGTTGCGTAATTCAAGCAAATCGTTACTGATACGGAAATGGCTGTAGTATTCTTGGATTTCATTGTGCAATAAATCAACACGGCGTTTAGCGCGTTGTAGACGTTTGGTGCTACGCACAATGCCAACATAGTCCCACATAAAGCGGCGCAATTCATCCCAGTTATGGGATACTACAACTTCTTCATCAGAATCTGTGACACGGCTCTCGTCCCAAGCGGGCAAGGGCGGTGGTGCTGGGATGTCATTTAGTTGGGCCAAAATATCAAGGCTTGCCGCATGGGCAAAGACTAAACATTCTAGTAAAGAATTGCTCGCCATACGATTGGCACCGTGTAAGCCGGTAAATGCGACTTCCCCTGTGGCATATAGTCCTTCAATATCGGTACGCCCATGCCGATCTGTCATCACGCCACCACAGGTGTAGTGAGCTGCCGGGACAACGGGAATGGCTTGATTGTTCATATTAATCCCTAATGCGAGACAGCGATTATAAATATTGGGAAAATGTTCGACAATAAAATGCTTGGGTTTATGAGTGATATCGAGAAAAAGGCAATCGCAGCCTAATCGTTTCATTTCATGATCGATGGCGCGTGCTACAATGTCACGGGGGGCGAGTTCAGCACGCGGGTCAAAACGCTGCATAAAGGTGTTGCCATCAGGTAATAACAATTTGCCGCCTTCACCGCGCACGGCTTCGCTGATTAAAAATGATTTGGCATCGGGGTGATATAAACATGTGGGATGAAATTGGATAAATTCCATATTAGCCACGCGACAGCCCGCACGCCAGGCCATTGCAATGCCATCGCCTGTTGCGACATCTGGGTTACTGGTGTACAAATAGGCTTTTCCCGCGCCGCCTGTGGCGAGTACTACAAAACGGGTACGAATAGCGATGATTTGACCTGTGTTGATATTTAATAGATATGCCCCCAAACACCGTGATGTAGATAAGCCTAGTTTGGTACCTGTAATCAAGTCAATTGCAATGTGGTATTCTAACAGATGAATATTTGGGTGGGCTTTGACTTTAGGTGATAAGGTTGAGACGATGGCTCGCCCAGTCGCATCTTCGGCATGTATGACGCGGCGATGACTATGCCCGCCTTCACGGGTCAAGTGGTAATTAATATTACCTTTTAAATCAGTTGTTTGAGTGAATGGCATGCCTTGTTCAATCAGCCAAGCAATCCGCTCAGGGCCTTGTGAAACTGTGAAGTTGACAATGTCGGGATCACATAATCCCGCTCCAGCATTAAGGGTATCTTCAACATGCGAATCCAGTGAGTCATCTTCACCGAGTACTGCTGAAATCCCACCTTGTGCATATTGGGTGTTGCCGCTTTCTAGGGCTGCTTTTGATAATATGACAATTTTGGCATGATCTGCTAATTCCAAGGCGAGGCTGAGCCCAGCGGCTCCGCTGCCGATAATCAATACATCATAG
>LUTY01000166.1 GCA_001640045.1 Candidatus Thiomargarita nelsonii
AGAGATAAGTTTATGATGAACAATATTTTTTCTGCGGAAAATTCTAATGAAGGCGTTTGGATGATGCGCCTGTGAAAGGAATGACGCTCACTGATGCCGTCAAAATTATGCGCGGCAAACCAGGTACGAGCATCAAATTAACCATCGTGCGCGACAGTGAAGATAAACCCATACACGTCACTATTGTGCGTGATATTATCAAGGTCAAAAGTGTCAAGAGCCGTACTCTAGCACCGGGTTATGGCTATGTCCGCATCAGTCATTTTCAAACACAGACCGTCAGAGATTTAGAAAAGGTTATCAATGCACTCAAAAAAGAGAATAAAGGCCATCTCAATGGCTTAGTGCTAGATTTGCGTAACAATCCTGGTGGTGTCTTAAATGCGGCAGTGGGAGTATCGGACAGCTTTCTCCCTAAAGGCTTGATAGTTTATACCGAAGGTCGCGTTGACGATTCTTCTTTCAAATTCAAAGCGCATCCTCGTGATTTAGTCAATGGTGCGCCGATGGTCGTCTTAGTCAACGGTGGCTCAGCCTCCGCCTCAGAAATTGTCGCGGGTGCCCTCCAAGACCATAAACGGGCAATCATTATGGGTACCAAGACCTTTGGAAAAGGCTCTGTACAAACCATCTTACCCATGAATAATGATGCGGCATTAAAACTGACTACAGCACGCTACTACACGCCGTCTGGCCGCTCTATACAAGCGGAAGGCATAGAGCCAGACATTGTGCTGAGCAAAGTTGAAATTGCTTCCGTTGAACAAGAGGAAGGGTACCTCAAAGAAGCGGATTTAACGGGGCATTTGGAAAACGGTAACTCCGATAAATCTTCTAAATCGAAGAAGAAGAATGGGACTGCCGACGAAGCCGAAGAACCCTTGATCAAAAGGGATTATGCTGTTTATGAAGCATTGAATTTATTGAAAGGATTGAATATTATCAAAACACACCGTAACTAATTATCATGGACCGTGCAAGGTACGCCTTGCACTCCTGAGAAATTTAGTTTAGTCTTATTGATAACTGATAACTGATAACTGATATGCCTACTGTCTTAGTTCCCCTTGCTCAAGGCTGTGAAGAGCTTGAAGCCGTCACAGTCATTGATTTACTACGTCGCGCCGGCATCACCGTTCTCACAGCCGGACTTGATAATCAAGCTGTCAAAGCCAGTCGCGGTGTCGTACTGATACCCGATACCACTTTAGATGAAGCTATCAAACAAAGCTTTGAAATGATAGTCTTACCGGGTGGCTTAGCTGGTGCTGAAAATCTCAACAATGATCCCCGTATTCATCAACTGCTCAAAGACATGCAGCAACAAGGCAAATACACTGCCGCGATCTGCGCTGCCCCTAAAGTGTTAGCAGATGCTGGCTTGTTAGCAAACAAATCAGCCACCAGTTATCCGGGCGTATTAGAAAGTATGGCAGATATGCAATTCATAGATGCCCCAGTCGTTAAAGATGGACAAGTCGTGACTTCCCGGGGTCCCGGCACTGCAATGGATTTTGCCTTAGAATTGATTGAAACCTTAGTCGGGCGTGAC
>LUTY01000167.1 GCA_001640045.1 Candidatus Thiomargarita nelsonii
CGATATAGGCGCCACAGCCTAAAATTTCGTCATCAGGATGGGGGGCAAAAACAAGAATAGTTTCTTTTTTCATGGACATACGGAGTGCAAGGCGTACCTTGCACGAGTTTAGCTAAGTGAAATTGGCGCAATACGCTTAAAACGTTGATACAAAGGATGTTGCTGCCAATCGCGGTGCATTAACGCGAAACGGCCACCAAAATGCACAGTTGTGGTGGGCGCAAAGAGATTAGCGCCTTGACTCAAATTCTTTTATTTGATTATAAAGTGTCTCAACGGTTTCTCCTTCAAATAATCGATCTCGAATAGTCAAATAATCTGTGTCACCCTTCTGCCAAGTGGCCAAAAGACGTGCCATCTTTGATGGACTCAAATGTTTTAACAAAATTTCCATGGCCTCGCAAAACACTTCCTGTTCACTCACCATTTTTACTTTCATCGTTTTTTCCCGTCAATAACAAGATAAAGTCTACCGGATTTAAAACCTGAATATTTCCCCTATATCGTTTCACGATACGATCATCACAGGTTAGGAAATAATCGCATCCGATTGCCTCAGCACATGCAAAATGGAGAGCATCCATCGGCTTGATCGCTTCCTGTTCTAGTTGTTTTGCCCTGCTTTTGATGCTCTCATTGAGAGTTTTATGTTGTTTGGTATAGTTAAGACAGTAGTTAACCCATTGTTGGCGTGAAGGAAAAGGATTTTTGTTATTTTCAAACTCCAACATAGAAGAAGTTACCAATGCTATTTGATCCATTTCAATCAGTTGCATGATAGTCACAAACGCCAACGTTTCCAAGCAGATTCTCGGCTGAGTTTGATCATCAAAGGGCCGATTATATACATTGATATCCAGTCAAAACAGTCTGATTAAGGATAAGGCTTGAGAGCACTGAATATATTGAAGGTTTTTATTCGTTGTTGACCATTAGTTGTACTGCACCACTGCGATAAAAACTTGAACATCGAGCTTAAACCGTTCAGTTTTTGATTGTCCACTCTGTCATTATGAAGGCCTCCCTTTTATATAATTTTTCTCCCACAGTTCACTGAGTGAGTATAGTCATCCAGATAAGTTTTATACTGAACGCACTTTCCATCTGTGAAAATATGCTGGTATGAAAAATCCTATTTATTATCATATTCTGCCGCAGACTCCCGTTTCGTTGAGTCGATAAGTAGTCAGTTTGACAATACCATCTTGGTAGCGGGCTCGGATTTTATCAACCAAACCTTCTAGGGAGGGGTCAATTAAATACTCTTCGCAATCTGGATCAACGGCAATAAACCAGTTGTAATATTGTTCGATTAACAGGGGGCGGAGTTTTTCAAAGACCGCCCGACATCGAGCCCCAAATTCTGCCCTTGCAGCTTTGCGTCTGGCTATTTCCTCGGGAGGTAAAACCCGTCCGGGTAACAATCTCGTCCGAAACCGTTGAGGTTTTTCAGGTGAAGCCGCTTCTGTTGGTACTTCCATTTGCAAGCCTTGATTGAGATTGAAACTACGCGAGGGTTTGCCAGGGATAAAACGAATATCTAAAACGTC
>LUTY01000168.1 GCA_001640045.1 Candidatus Thiomargarita nelsonii
CATAGAGGTGCAAGCCACAATGGCAATTAAGTACTTGATCGATTTAAAACACATAGTCACTCTCCAGTCATCATAAACTTGCCATTCGCTAAGTACAACTAATGCTTGACAACGAATGGCCTCAAAGCTGCTAAAGCCGTTTCAACTGGCATTAGCTATACTTACCAGCGCGACAAAAAACATCGATCATCGATAAATATCCTTGTTATCCCAAGGCATATGGCTTATTTACCCAACGAAATGTTTATCAACTCTACAATTAGGCACTGCCTTTTGAAATGCCTCTACATCTGTTTGACTGATTGGATTCTCCCCGTAAATCAATTCCTGCAATTGTGTCAATGAAGGCAGTGGTTCTAAATTGCTAAGTTGATTAGAAGCGCAATCCAATTTTTGCAAGTGTGTTAACGAGCGCAGCGGTTCTAAATCGCTAACTTGATTAGAAGCGCAATCCAATTTTTGCAAGCGAGTCAACGGGCGTAGCGGTTCTAAATCGCTGACTTTATTAGAAGCACAATCCAACACCTGCAACTGTGTCAACGGGCGTAGCGGTTCTAAATCGCTAACTTTATTATAAGCACAATCTAATATCTGCAACTGTATAAACCGTGATATATATTTTATATTATTGATTTTATTTGAATTAATAATAATTTCTTGCATTTGAGTCAAAGCCTGCAATGGCTCTATATCACTGATATTGTTAGAAGCGCAATCCAATCTCTGCAACTGGCTCAATGCGGACAAAGGTTCTAAATCGCTGATTTGATTATAACTGCAAACCAATGCCTGCAACTGAGTCAAAGGACGCAACGGTTCTAAATCGCTAATTTCATTCCAACTGCAATCCAATGTTTGCAACTGAAAAATTTTATCCAAATCTATGTCACTCGGTTCCTCATCAATAGCAATGGCTTTCTTGAAAAGATTTTTCCAGCTCACCTCCAATTGATTCCACCACTTTCTTTTATTGACAATGCGGGGCGGAGTCGGTATGACTGGAACCGGATTTTCAATCGGATTTTCAATCAGTTTTTCAATCTTTTTTTGTTCAGCGGGTTGATAAGCAGAAGACAATAAGAGCGTTTTTTGTTCCGCCGTTTCTTGAGAAACCGGAGACGATAAAGTGCTTAATCGACTGTATAAAGTCATTATATCAACCCGTTTTTCAGGCATTCTATCGACACAATCACATAACAAATCAAACAAATCAGGTGTCGAAGCCAAGTGTTTTGGATGCAAAGTTTGCGGACTTTCTCCCGTCAATAAACGATATAAGGTTTTGCCAAAGGCAAACACATCCGTTTTACTGCTCGGCTGACCATAGCGCGTCAAGCCTTGTTGCTCTGGTGGCGCATAATCCAAACTGTCAAATACCATAGATTGCGCGAATAAACTCAAATCAAAATGATTGAGCTTGGCAATGATCGCTTGTCCTAAGGAGGGGGCGACTTTTGCTAAACCAAAATCTATGATTTTCACCGAAACCTTGCTTCCTTGTTTCAATAACAAGATATTGGCGGGTTTGAAATCTAAATGTAAAA
>LUTY01000169.1 GCA_001640045.1 Candidatus Thiomargarita nelsonii
GCAAATTACCCCAGTTTGCAACCTTGTTCAAAATTAACCGATTTGGCGAAGATATTGTGTTGTTCAGGCGTGTTGATATTTAAAAAGGTGTCGGGAGAAAAATCTGCCCGAGCCAATTTTTGTTTGGCTAGAAAACGATGTATGCTACGCCCGCCCGTTTCCAAAAATGCTAATAAATCGGCTAATAAAGGGCGCTTAAATAGGGAAAAGACGGGGTGCATACGCTTGCCATCATCAGCAACGCTCACATTGGCATTAGCTTGAATCAAACAAGTGTATAAACGCTCGGCTAATTGCGGACTCAATAGTGGCGAGTCACAAGGGACAAATAATATATAGTCTGTTTCAGCTTTGTCTAAGGCGGTTGCCATGCCTGCGAGGGGACCATCATAATGCCCAAAAGTATCAGCCAGCACGGGGCAATCACCCAGTTGTGCGTATTGTTCGAGATTGCGATTGGCACTGATGATGAGTTTGCTGATTTGTGGGCGTAGGGTGGCAATGACATATTCAACTAGATATTTACCATTGAGTGGCACCAGTCCTTTATCCCGTCCACCCATACGGGTGGCACGTCCTCCGGCGAGGATAACGCCTGTGATGTTAGTTTTATCAATCAAGGGATTTATGGGGGAGTGCAAGGCGTACCTTGCACTTTGGTGAGTTATTCAGATGATTTAGGAACAAGCACTTCAAAAACAGAATCCGTCATAGACTTGATTTTAGGATGTCTTTCCAAAAAACTCTTGGTCAAAACGTCCCTAGTTTCAGCGGGTACTTCTAAGCTTAAGTTGGCAGCTGATGCTATGTTGATAAAATAAACTAAAGCGGAACCAAATAACTCAACGTTGTCTTCATATACGCCGGACAAAACAATATCGTAATTGTCATCCCCATTCAATCTGAGTTTCCAACCCGTGATGGCATCAAAGCCGATTTCATGCACTAATGTCACACTGGAAATTTCATTAAAGGGTAGGCGCGTGGCTGAACCGGTTAAATTACGCCAACTGATTGAAGAACCAAGTAAATTCTTCCAAATAATTGACTTATCAGTTAATAGCAGTCCTCTTAAGCCAGAAGTCACTTTTCCTGTGTCAAAATAAAAGTAATAACTTTCGTCGCTGTAACGCTCACTTTTGAAAAGTTTGGCTCTCGTTTGGACATCAAAGTTATTCTTAAACTTAAATTTCAAATCATTGAAAAAATGAGTGGAAAGCACCGTTTTGAAATTGTTATATCCTTGAGCAAACAGAATATTACGTTTTTCAAAAATGGAGGTCGTCAGCTTGCTTAACAATTCGTTATCTGTTTGTGATAACTTAAAACGCTTGTCATATTTAGAAAAACAGGCATCTAGCAATTGCAAATCCTTGATGGGATCACCTTGAGCAACATGTTTGTCGCTGCACAATGTCACCCAACCGGCTAAAATCGCCACCTCTTTGTCTGGCACTGTTAGACTCACCATTTCTGGTGAACTTTTATTGAAATTGATGAAATGAATCATTGCCGAGACTAGGGGAATGATAGCCTCGTCTGG
>LUTY01000178.1 GCA_001640045.1 Candidatus Thiomargarita nelsonii
GCCAAAGCTGAAAATAGGCAAGACAGACGACAAAATGAAGGTCATGTGGATGTTTTTGAAGGAACCCAAATCTGCATTTGCAGAATCTGTCCGCACCGCCCGTACTGGTATTATGTTATCTAATCTTGACATCAAACATAAGGTGTTAATTGTAACTTCTTCTATTCCAAACGAAGGGAAAACAACCTTTGCTATCAACCAAGCCTTTGCGCTAGGACAGATGGCCAAAACCTTGCTGATTGATGCGGATATGCGTAGGCCTAGCATAGCTA
Organism: Candidatus Thiomargarita nelsonii; assembly: GCA_001640045.1. Taxonomy (GTDB): domain Bacteria; phylum Pseudomonadota; class Gammaproteobacteria; order Beggiatoales; family Beggiatoaceae; genus Thiomargarita; species Thiomargarita nelsonii_A. Next base: position 273 of record LUTY01000178.1, read on the forward strand.
AGTCACTGGGATTAAATGACGACGCTCCCGGATTATCTGATCTGGTAACTGGGGAGCGTGGTTTAGATGAGTGTATTGATGATCATCTAAGCAAAGATGGGAGAAATGTTGATATCATACCCAGCGGAGTGGTGCCACCTAACCCACTAGATTTGCTTTCATCTTCACGTTTTGGAGAACTTTTAGAGCAGCTTTCTCAAGATTATGAGTATATTGTCATTGACAGTGCTCCCACCATAGCAGTCAGTGATGCTTTGGTGCTAGCGAAATATGCCAGCGGAGTGCTATATGTAATCAAGGCGAATGCCACGCCCTATCAACTGGTACGGGAAGGTCTTAAACGCTTGCGTCAAGTCAAAGCACCAGTGCATCATATTGTTTTAAATCAGCTTGATATCCACAAGCCTTCAAAATACTATGGATATGGATATGGATATGGTAAAAATTACTACGGCTATTATAAAAGCTATTATGGAGAGAAATGAGAAAGCAGGATATTGCTGATTTAAAAAATCCTATTTCTTTTCTCGTTCCCACGCTCTGCGTGGGAATGCCTGCTTCGACGCTCTGCGTCGAGTGGTAACTTTAAATAAAACCAACATGCAACGAAAAAGAATCTTAATCACAGGAGGCGCAGGCTTTCTAGGCTCACATCTGTGTACACGTCTTATTAACGAAGGTTGTGATGTATTATGTGTAGACAACTTCTACACAGGTACCAAAGATAATATCCTACCACTCATGGACAACCCTCATTTTGAGGTCATACGCCATGATGTGACTTTTCCTTTATATGTAGAAGTTGATGAGATATATAATTTGGCATGCCCAGCATCACCCATACACTACCAATTTGACCCGGTACAAACAACCAAAACCAGTGTACATGGTGCCATTAATATGCTAGGATTAGCAAAACGGGTTAAAGCCAAAATCTTTCAGGCTTCCACCAGTGAAGTGTATGGTGATCCCAAAATTCATCCACAGACAGAAGACTACTGGGGACATGTCAACCCCAAGGGTTTGCGTGCCTGTTATGACGAAGGCAAACGGTGTGCAGAAACTCTGTTTTTCGACTATCGCCGTCAGCATAAGCTACGCATTAAAGTGGCTCGTATTTTTAATACTTATGGACCCAATATGCACCCGAATGATGGACGAGTGGTCTCTAATTTCATTGTTCAAGCCTTACAAAACCAAGCTATCACCATTTACGGTGATGGCTCACAAACGCGCTCATTCTGCTATGTAGATGATTTGATTGAAGGTTTCATCCGGCTCATGAAGAGTGATGATGATTTGACAGGTCCTGTCAATCTAGGCAACCCGGGCGAATTTACCATTAAAGAACTCGCGGAAAAAATTATTGACTTAACAAATTCTCGTTCATCATTAGAATACCGACCATTGCCGAGTGATGATCCTGTGCAACGGTGTCCTGATATTACATTGGCACAAAAAGCACTGCAATGGCAGCCGACAGTGGCTTTGGAAGCTGGACTCAAAAAAACTATCCCTTATTTTGAATCGCTTATCAAACAACAATAATTATTAGCCACCTTCAAAAAGTTCGGTATATGAAAAAACTATTAGTGACAGGTTCATCGGGGCTCATCGGCTCTGAAGTATGTGTTTACTTCAGCCAAAAAGGATGGGATATCCACGGAGTGGACAACAACCAGCGGGCGGTATTTTTTGGACCGCCTGGAGATACCCACTGGAATCAGAAAAGATTGGAATCATCACTCAATAATTTTAAGCATCACGAATTGGATATTAGAAATCGTGGCGCAGTCTTAGCACTGATCGCACAAATTCGTCCAGATGCCATCGTGCATTCAGCAGCCCAGCCATCGCATGACCGAGCCGCTGCAATTCCGTTCGATGATTTTGATACCAATGCCGTAGGCACACTGAATTTATTAGAAGCCGCCAGACAAGCTTGTCCAGAATCTCCTTTTGTGCAGATGTCCACAAACAAAGTGTACGGAGATGCGCCTAACCGGATCGCACTCAAAGAATTGGAAACCCGGTGGGAATACGATGATCCAGCCTATGCCGAAGGGATAGCTGAAACCTTCTCGATTGACCAATCCAAACACTCTTTATTTGGTGCCTCTAAAGTAGCCGCTGATGTGATGGTCCAAGAATACGGACGCTACTTTAATATACCCACCTGCTGTTTGCGCGGCGGATGCCTGACGGGTCCCAATCACAGTGGCGTTGAACTTCATGGTTTTCTGAGCTATCTGGTTAAATGTAACATCGAAGGGCGTGAATACAAAATATTTGGATACAAAGGTAAGCAGGTGCGTGACAACATCCATAGTCTTGATGTAGCCCGCTTTATTGATGCCTTTATTGCAGCCCCGCGAATTGCAGAGGTGTATAACATTGGAGGTGGCAAGGGCAATTCCTGTTCCATTCTCGAAGCATTCAAAATGGTCGAAAAATTTTCGGGTCAACCCCAGGTTTACAGCTACCTCGAACAAAATCGGATCGGAGACCATATCTGCTACTACAGTGATTTGCGAAAAATGCGTCAGCACTACCCCAATTGGGACATTACTATCAGCCTTGAGGAAACCCTCATGCAGATAGTGGATGCTTGGAAAACAAAAACGGCACTCTTACGTTCCAGGCGTACCTTGCACTGATTATGAAAATAATAATCACCGGTATCTGTGGCTTTGTTGGTTCTAGCCTAGCAAAAGCCCTTATAGACGATAATAATGAAATCATTGGAATTGACAACTTTTGTCGTGCGGGCAGTTGGCTGAACAAAGAATCGTTGCAAAAGCTCGATATTCAGATCATATATGGAGATATACGCAATGCCAGTGACGTAGATACCTTGCCAAAGGCGGACTGGTTGATCGATGCCGCCGCTAATCCGAGTGTATTGGCAGGGATAGATGGCAAAACCAGCAGTCGGCAATTGATTGAACACAATTTGCAAGGTACGGTGAACATTCTGGAATATTGCAAGCGGCACCAGGCTGGATTTACCCTCTTATCCACTAGCCGCGTTTACTCAATTAAAGGCTTGAGTCATCTTAATGTCATTAAAAAAAATGGGGCTTTTCAACCCCTGATTGACCAAAACACCCCGACTGGAATAACAGCCAAAGGCGTTACCGAAAACTACTCAACACAGCCACCAGTCTCACTGTATGGCAGCACCAAACTAACCTCTGAGCACTTAGCGCTTGAGTATGGATACACCTTTGATTTCCCAGTATGGATTAACCGCTGCGGCGTCCTAGCAGGCGCGAGCCAGTTTGGTCATCCGACTCAGGGGATTTTTGCCTACTGGATTCATAGTTTTCGAGAAAAACGCCCACTCAAATACATCGGATTCGGTGGACAGGGTTATCAAGTACGAGATTGCCTCCACCCAAGGGATCTCGTGTCGCTTCTACAAAAGCAATTTTCAGAACCCTTGCATTGCCCACCCAGAATTGTCAATCTAAGCGGCGAAAATAGCATGTCATTGCGACAACTATCAGAATGGTGTGAATCTCGTTTTGGACCAAACAAGATTGATAAAACCACTGAAGAACGTCCTTTTGATATACCATGGATGGTCCTTGATCACACGCTAGCGTCTGAGACTTGGAATTGGCAACCCAAAACACCTATAAAGGAAATTTTAACTGAAATCGCCAACTTTGCAGACTCTCATCCAGATTGGCTCTCAATATCACAGAGATGAAAACAATTAAACGAGGCATCACGGTCCTCAAAAAAATATTTGGGATTGTCATACCCTTTGGAAAGCGTAAC
>LUTY01000171.1 GCA_001640045.1 Candidatus Thiomargarita nelsonii
GGTTGGCACTGGATACTGGCGCAACGACCTCTTTAGTCAACACGGGCATACTGGTTGCTATTGGATACGATCCTGCCCTTGCACCAGCTCATGTCAAAGTGACGACAGGTAGCTGTGTAGAGTTTGTCCCACGCATCACCTTGAGCAAAATTTTAGCCTTGGGACAAACACGTACAAAATTTCCAATTCTTGCTCATACGCTGCCACCCAGTTCAGGAATTGACGGGATTCTTGGATTGGATTTTTTTCGTGGGCAAAAGCTATCTATTGATTTTCGTAACGGGAATATAGACTTGGCCTAACTTGCATTTCTCGACACATAAGATTTAACCGAAATTGCTCACCTCAAGGGAAAAAAAGGAACAAAATGAAATTCAAAGTTGTGATTCATGAAGCAGGAGGATTCTGGGCTGAAGTGCCCTCTATACAAGGATGTGTAACCCAAGGTGATACCTTGGAACAATTGCTTAACAACCTCTATGAAGCTATTGAAGGATGTCTATCTGTAGATATTCAAAATATAGAAATTTAAGCCGCATTGCGGAAATAGTACAAGACTTAATAGCACTGAGGTTCTTGAAGGTTTTTATTCGCTACATACAGCTTCAGAGGAAAAAGTTTTCGCATAAGTACCGCGAAAACTTTTTCCTCTGAACCCGTTAGGCTAGTTGAGATTTGCGCGGATTGATGGTTTATTTGAATATATTATAGCGAAAGGCAACAAAAATCATAAAAAAGGGAAAAATAGAAAAGAATAACCAATGGAAATCATATAAAAAATCCTGTTATCTCCTTATTTCCTTGTATAGCAATATAAAAGGCATCTCTAAACCACGGCTTTTTCCAATGCACCTTGATGATGGCATTTTTCTTTGTTGTTGTTAAAATATCGTAAATCTTGTCTAAACGGTAGTACTCATCTCCCCACTTGTTAACCACGACGAAATCTGGGGTAATGCCTATTCCACTGAGATTGATCGTATAATAATTAAGCCTTCTTTTTTCCTTGGAAAACTCCACTACCCGTGCCTCCCCCTCCATGACAGGGGAAAATAAGGCAAGCCAGAAAAAGCGATCTTTATCTAAAAGTACTTGTACAAATAAAAAAAACAACAGCATGAAAGATATCCAAGCGAATTTGAACCTGATAATTCCTAGATATTATCCTACAACTATAGTATTTCAGATAAATATTTTAGCAGGGCTCCAAGATTTTCAAAGACATCTGAATTGAATTAAATCAAGGAGGCCTATTTTGGACGGGGTTACAAACCCCATCCAGCTAAAGCAATCAGACTAATATTTTTTTTGTCGCTCCGCGTTTCTCGTTCCCACGCTCTGCGTGGGAATGCCTGCCTCGACGCTCTGCGTCGATTTTTTTTTTAACGGATCATCTACTCATTATGAGCGCTTTTGAATATGCAGCACTAGAACAAACGGGACGTACCCGCAAAGGAGTATTAGAAGGTGATACACCCCGACAAGTCCGTCAACAACTTCGTGAACAAGGCTTAACGCCACTTTCCATAGAAGAAGTTAACCG
>LUTY01000172.1 GCA_001640045.1 Candidatus Thiomargarita nelsonii
AAGAGACGCCCACCACTACGGAACAAAAAACAACATGCCTAATAAAACGTCGGGAAATGAAAAAAACAGCGTCACTGATGATGGTATCAACCAGACTGATTTAAGATTGACAAAGGAAACCGAGAATGCGCCAATCTTCATACCAGCTCATGCAACTCGTAAAGAGGAAATCAAGAGCAGTGGCTATCAACAAATTAAATATAAATGGACAGAGACAATAGGGGATAGAAAGCAAGGACATTTTAAGGCGGAGGATTAAAATGGATGTAGATAGAGAAATAGATTACTTGATAGATCATAAAGAACGACACCTCACTCAAAATAATAATGTCATACCAGAATACCTCATACCATGTTATTCGCGTTTGGCAGCCATTGCTAATTTAGTGGCATCAAAAAACGCTACCATGAAAGTGATTGCAGCCTTACTTCGCGTTTGTGTTTTAGATGAAGAAGAAGATGTTCGTAGAGAAGCACTGTTGAGATTGGTAAAAATCAATTCTGAAATTGCGAAAGTGGCTCTTGTTGCGGGGACTTATGACTCTGACTATCAAGTACGAGCGACAGCAAAATTACACCGACTCGAACCCACGGCAGCGATAGAAACCGCTAAACGGTTAAAAAACGATTAATATGAAATGGTTAGAGATTATGCGCTAGGATTATTGGGATTACCCCAGACACGAGTCAGCCGTTATGTTTATCCACCGGGCACCTATTTTCCGCCTCATACGCATTTCGGGACAAAATTGATGGCGTTCTGTCTGGACGCTTTAAATGTTGTTGGAGTCCAAAGCTTTAGCTTTGGACTAAAAATTTGGGGATTTAAATGAACATATTACACGACAGCACAATCAAAAAAATATTCAGGGAACACTTCAAAGGTGAAAAACCTATTGTTAAATATGGTGCTGAACCGAAAGAATTTCTTTCAAATACCAAAAATAAATTGAACACAATGAGTGGTTTCAATGTGCTCAAAAAACCAAAGCACAAAATATACACTAAACCGGCAAATATTTGCTGTTTTCAAATCCCGTCTTCTTCAGAATATTACAGCGAAGAAGAATTTTACCTGTCATTTAATGACAAAAATGAATTTATCATTGAGGGATATCGCTGGATTACTTCCCCAGTTTATTCAATCGAACAACTCTACACGCTACCCGATAAAATGGAACGGGAATATAAAAGAGTTGAAGCAAATTATTTAAAAAGAAAAAACAAAAGCCTAAAAAAGCAAAAGATTAAGGAACTCAAACATAAGGCGATCATGGCAAGAATCAACGAAATCGCAAAAGAAGATAAGTTTAAATTTTATATTGTAGAATACCAAACAAAAGTAAAATTGGTTATTCGTCTAACGGAATCTGAACGTATGGAGATTAATATTCCATACGATAAATTTCAAGATAGACTCAAAAATCTGCGTGTCACGATCCAAACTGTGCGAAAATTGTACGATACCGGGCTCACTTTTCAAATACAATCTTATCCCGAGGATAGCTCAGAGTGGATTTCTTTTGACTGAGAAATCTGTTC
>LUTY01000173.1 GCA_001640045.1 Candidatus Thiomargarita nelsonii
GACAGATGTGAGTTTGCACGTATAATTTTACTCAAAAACAGACTTGAATAGGATTTTGTTTTTGAGCAGAGCTATGTGTATAAATTCTTTGACCTGTGATTTTTTCGTGTAGCACAGGTCTAAATTTTTTTGATGTCATAATCCATTTCGGAGAATATAAAAATGGAACTTAAACTGAAAGGCGAAGATGCCTCGATTGATGTGAGCCAACCACTAACAGTGACAATGAACTGGACAACCGCAGCGGACTTTGACTTAGCAGCCGTCTACGAAACCAGAGATGGTAAACAAGGAATAGTGTACTACGGGGAGCTAGGTAAGCTACAAGATTTCCCTTTTATGGCTCTCAGTGGAGATGATGGGGTAGGTGGGCCCAAAGGAAGTAAAGAAGAAGTATTACAAATCAATCGGTTATATGAAATGAACTATGTGTGGCTATTTTGCTGGGACTACAATATGGTACAAAGAGGACAAGCTGGTCGCTTTCAATATAGTGATGTTATCCTCACCATTGTTGACGTTTTTGGCAACAGTGTCTCAGTTAATATCGATACCGGTCAGGAGGGCAATGTTTGTTGCATTGCCACCATAGATAACTCCCACCCGGAGGGTGTTAAGTTTATTAATTATAGCCAAGTAGGTACATTGAAAGGGCTTAAAACGCTTGAACAATTAGTCGCTGTTGCACGACAATTTGTGATATAAAACCGATCTCTGAGTTCAGAGACCTCATTGTTAATTTGAGCCACTCCCATAAATAGTTAGTATAAAATGCGAGGTTGCCAAAACCCCGTATGTCTGGATTATTTAGGGACAAGTCTATTAATGAGTTGTGGGGCACGCCCCATTAGACAAAACAGAGGATTATATGAAGTTTACTTTTTCAGGTTTAACGGAGCAAGAAGTTAACACAGCCCGAATAGAACATGGGCACAATGCAATTAGCTTTTTTGAGCGAGAAACTTTTTGGGACAAGCTATGGGCTAACATCAAAGACCCTATTATCATTATATTAATGGTTGCCTTGGGTATCACCGTGATGCTGATGATTTTTGGCTATACCGAATGGTATGAAAGCGTTGGCATTGCGGTTGCCGTATTCATAGCAACTTTCGTTGCAACATGGTCTGAATACAGCAATGAGAATGAATTCCAAGAATTGCTGGAAGAGGCTTCCATGATTAAAGTCAAAGTGTTTAGAAATAAACACTTAGTTGAAGTCAACCTCAACGACTTGGTTTTAGGCGATCATATCCTGTTACAACCCGGTGATACCATACCCACTGATGGTATCTTAGTTGCCGGTTATTTGGAGGTCAATGAAGCACCCCTAACGGGGGAATCAGAGCCGATTCACAAAAAGGCTGAGTCTGAAACTATCTCAGAGGATAAGATTGATGATGAAAATCATGTTTTTAGATCAACATTGGTTGAAGATGGTGAGGCGGTGATGAAAACAACGGCCATTGGTGACAAAACCCGCTATGGCAAAACCATGGTCGATCTTATCACAGCTGAAGATCGTTTATCGCCGCTACAAGA
>LUTY01000174.1 GCA_001640045.1 Candidatus Thiomargarita nelsonii
TTTTTTAAGGCTCTAAAAACGAGCTTTTCTTCAGCTTTAGTCAAGCCCCAAAATTTTTGAGCATATATCCAGTTTGAGAATGTTCGGAATTCATTCGTCTGTTTGTGCTTGGATAAAGGCTTTAGTGAGGCATCGTATCAATTTATCTGAATTGAGTTCTTGATTGATCAGGTGATGTTTGACATATTGCCGTAATGTGGGTGCTGTGGTTTGTGGAAATATCCATTGTGCATTTTGGTTTTTGACGAGTTGACTGAGTTGTTCAGGTGTTAATAAGTTAATTAAGGCAGGATTTTCCGCCAAATAGGCTTTATCTCGCGTGGTATAGTCGCCACCTTGGGTGGGCAATAAGGCTTTGTCGGATTGTAGGTGAGTTAAAACGGTTTCATAAAGGGCTCTCAATAAATGATCGGTAGGAAAATCAGCTTCGTTAATCGGTAATACATTAAAAAATTCTTCTGTGAGCAGATTGAGTGATTTGATCATATTTAAACTGTCAACCGTCAATTGAGCCAATGCTTGAATCAGTTTTTTATTCCAGTCTTCGTTTTGTTTAATGGTTTCACGGCTATCGGTTAATAAAAAGGGGGCGTGGAGAATAAAGCGAAGCGGGGTAATTTCTTTGGTGGGGAAAAAGCAGTAGATGGGAAGGCGTTGTTCGTGTAAAACTTCGGTAGTTCGTTTGGATAGGCGATAGGCAATACTGTGGGTGTGATCGGTGAAGACGAGAAAATGTTGTTCTTGAATGGTGATTTGAGCGATATTGTCAGTAATGGGTTTTACTGTTTTAATATATATTCCTTGATTAGTTTGAGGCGTTGTCCAATTGATTTCGGTTAAATATCTCAAAAATAGGAGCGCATGGTTGAGATTTTTTAATTTTTCGAGAATGGGGGGAAATGCTTGGCTGGGGTTGTGAAAAGGGAAATAAAATAAGGTTTCTTTTGCTTGTCTTTCAGGGTGATCGCGGGTGAGTAGGCGTGGTACTATGAAGTTTTCAATTTTAAAGCAAAAGGGGGGATCATAAATTTCTGGGGCATGGGTATATTGAAAAACGGCTTTAAATCCAAGCCCAAATTTACCGATTTGGTTTTCATGCTTGTTGGATTGTCCAATAGATGTAATGGCGTTAATATGCCCTAAAGGTTTAGAATCTTCGGTGTGCGGATCAGTGATAGAGAAATGAATGCTGCCATTATGGGCAAAAATAAGTCCGTTTTGATTGAGAATAAATCTGGCTTGGGTGGCTTTGACATCATCGGCGTTTTGTAGAAGTTCATAAATAAAATGGGCTTGTTCAGAATATTTTTCGATGACACCGGATTGAATGCCCATCATGGAGCGTTTTTGAAGGATTTTGGCATTTTGCTGACGATCTGTTGAGAGACGTTGAAATAGTTTTTTTTGTTGGGGGGTTAGGGCTGACATAATCTAGCTTGTCGGTTTTGAATAAAAGCGGTTGTCAAGATAGCATTAAGATTTATTTGTTGTCAAGCAATAACTACAGGGCTCCTCGTGCTCCTCGTTCGTGCTCCTCG
>LUTY01000175.1 GCA_001640045.1 Candidatus Thiomargarita nelsonii
GACGTCCAAGATAAATCTTGGACTCCTCTAAACACTATATCTTCCCCGTCACCATGCTCTCCGGCGATATCGAGTGCAATTGCAACCATTTAACATTTTTCAGTTGTTTCGGGAGCGGATTTCCCGAGACGAAGTCAGCGAAGCTAAACGCCGTCGAGAGTAAAAATGTTAAAAGATTTATGTGTACCTACTTATGTGTACCTACTTATTTGATAAATCATGAATATAGAATATGACTACCCCAAATTTGACACTCAGTCTACCAGACGAAATATTTCATCATTTGACTCGAATGGCTGAATTGACTCATCAAACGATTGAATCACTAGCGGTTCAGAGCATCAAAACTAACCTGCCGCCGACGGTGGAAAACGCACCTTTGGAAATGCAAAGCAGTTTGCAAACAATGCAAACACTAGCAATTGAGGAACTGCTCAAAATTGCTCGTCGCCAAGTTCCAGTCCCTCAACAACAACGCCATTTAGCCTTGCTAGAGCGCAACCAAGAAACTGAATCAATGAGCCTTGGAGAACGTCAAGAACTAAGAGAATTAGGACAAGCGGCTGATCAGTTAATGTTGAAAAAGGCTTATGCTTGGGCGATTTTACGTTGGCGTGGTTATCGGATACCAGCCCTAGATGAATTACCATTGGAATAATTATGTCATCCATTTCGGAAGCCCTTAGACAGCAGATTTCGGCTGAAGCGGGTCATTGCTGTGAATACTGTCATACTTGTCGGCGGATAATTGGAATGCCGTTAGTTATCGATCATATTGTTCCTCAAGCCAGAGGAGGTGGTAATGAACGGGAAAATCTCGCAGCCGCTTGCTATCGTTGTAATGAGTTCAAAGGGGCAAAAACGGGAGAAGTTGATCCAACAACGGGGGCTTTAGTTTCGTTATTTAATCCACGTTGTCAAATCTGGAAAGAGCATTTTGCTTGGGCAAATGGTGGTACTCACATTATTGGTTTGACACCGACCGGTCGTGCAACCGTGCTTGCTTTACGGATGAATAATGAATATGTGGTGGAATCTCGACGATTGTGGATTGCAATGAATAGGCATCCCCCTTTTTTGGATTGACACTGATTCAACTAACTAACTGCGTGTATCCCATTCGCATCAACTTAAGGAACATCTTTTCTCGTTCCCAAACGAAGTAACGTCGCTTTAGCTCCGATCAACTCGGTTTGGGAACGAGAAAAAAATTAGGTAAAGGCAGAATTAGAAATGGAGAAGTCTATATTGTCTGAGCCGGCAGGCTGCTGATGATTCGTCACTGTGTCACTCGCGCCATCTATATCTTCCCCGTCACCATGCTCTCCGGCGATATCGAGTGCAATTGCAACCATTTGTTGTTATTCATCCACCGCCAAATACCATAGCCGGTACCAAAGTCGATAATCACGTCGTCTTGACCACTACCGTCTATATCTCCCGTTACCATGCTGTCTGGCGAGAGGGTGTGCAGTTTCACCCAATCGCTGTTATTCATCCGCACCCAAATACCGTATTGGGCTCCAAAGTCGATAAT
>LUTY01000176.1 GCA_001640045.1 Candidatus Thiomargarita nelsonii
CACCGGTCAACAGCAGTGTTGCTTATAGAAAGTGACAAAGCCAATGTCATTTCCATTAAAGAAATTTATGGCATCGAGTCCTTCGGAAAGGAATATTACCAAACACAATTAGAGATACTAAAATCTTGGACTTTAGTGGAGAAGGTTGTCAAAAAACTCAACTTAGTTTCTCATCCGATTTATAATCCGAAAAAAGAAGAAAGCTTATTGCGTCAATGGCTTCCAAGTTCGTGGTTCTCAGCAGAAGAGCCACTCACAGCAGAAAAAAAACGTGATGCAATCATTGCTTCTCTGAGACAACAATTAACTATTTCGCCAATACGGAACAGTCGATTGGTGACAATTAGCTGTGATTCTCCTGATAAACAATTGGCCGCTAAGATACCGAATACTTTGGTTGATCTCTATATTGAAAGCGATCTGGAAGCCAAACTAGAAATGACTAATAAAGCGGCTTCCTGGTTGACAGAACGTGTAGAGGGATTGCGTCAAAATCTGAGCAAATCTGAGAAAATCCTCCAAGAATATATGGAGCGTAAAAATCTTATTAATGTTGAGGGTGTCAAAAGTGTTGCCGCAAAACAGATTGAAGAAACGGCTTCTAATCTGGTTAAAGCTCGCCAGGAATTTGCCCGAGCGAATAGCGTGTATCGGCAAGTAAAAGCTCTCAGGGGTAAAGGTAGCGAAGCTTATGAATCTATTCCAGCCGTTCTCAATAATGGATTGGTACAGAGTCTAAAACAAGCAGAACTGGATGCTGAGAGAAAAGTATCTGAACTATCTGAGCGTTATGGGCAAAGACATCCTAAGATTATTGCAGCCCGTTCTGATCTCGAAAAAGCAAAAACCAATACAGCCAGACAAATTCAGCGGGTGGTAGAAGGTATTACCAAAGAATATGAGGTGGCACTCGCCAATGTGAAGGCGCTAGAACGAGTGCTTGACGAAAATAAACAAAAAATCAAAGAACTTAACAGAAAAGAATATGAATTAAAAAAACTGGAAAGAGATGTCGCCGTTAATCGTCAACTGTATGACATGTTTCTGACTCGCTTTAAGGAGACGGATGCCTCGCAAGATGTACAATCATTGCAATCAACAATTGGGCGACTCGTTGATCGAGCTTTAGTCAGCAACAACCCCTATAAACCTAAAAAGAAAATGATTGTAGCTATCAGTTTGCTATTAGGTTTTATCTTTTCGACCATGTTAGCGTTTAGCTTGGAATATCTTGATAACACGATAAAAGATGGAGAAGATGTTGAACAGAAATTGGGATTGCCTATGTTAGGGCAGGATTTGCCAGTGTCGATGTCCATACCAACGACATTTTAAATGGACGTGTCAGCCTCAAAGATTTTCAAGGTTTAGCGGCTTGCGGTGGATTTTCCTACGGCGACGTGTTGGGTGCCGGTGGCGGTTGGGCAAAATCTATTCTTTTTAATCCGCGTGCTTATGATGAATTTTCAGCTTTTTTTCATCGAGATGATACTTTTGCCTTGGGGGTGTGTAATGGTTGTCAAATGATGGTACAAT
>LUTY01000177.1 GCA_001640045.1 Candidatus Thiomargarita nelsonii
ATTGGATCCGGGCGTACCGGCAACAGTGATGGAGGATCAAATCACGCGACAACTTGTCAAAAATAAGCAAACACCGCCATTATTGTCCCGACGGTAACTCGGTTACAGCCTTTGGCAATGGCACGGCAATAGGCTCTGGCAAGAGCATAGTATTGTCCTCACCCGCTGGTGCCTGATGACTTATCGTGCTCTCACTCTCAAGTGCTATTCCGTCTATGTTCACCGTCACCATGATCTCTGGCGAGATATTGTGCAATTGCACCCAACTGCTATTGTTCATCCACTGCCATATCCCATAGCTGGCTCCAAAGTCGATAATCACATCGTCTTGACCACTACCGTCTATATCGCCCGTCACCAGGCTTTCTGGCAAGATATTGTGCAATTGAACCCAATTGCTATTGTTCATTCGGCTCCAAATCCCGTATGGCGAGCCAAAGTCGATAATCACTTCGTCTTGACCACCACCGTCTATATCTCCCGTCACCATGCTTCCTGGCGATAAGCTGTGCAATTGAACCCAACTGCTATTGTTCATTCGGACCCAAATTCCATAAGTCTCGCCAAAGTCGATAATCACTTCGTCCTGACCACTATTGTCTATATCGCCCGTCATCATGCTTTCTGGCGATAAGCTGTGCAATTTAACCCAACTGCTATTGTTCATTTGGACCCAAATTCCGTATGGCTCGCCAAAGTCGATAATCACTTCATCTTGACCGCTCCCGTCTATATCGCCCGTCACCAGGCTCGAAGGCGATAAGATGTGCAATTGAGCCCAACTGCTATTGTTCATTAGGACCCAAATCCCGTGTGGCTCGCCAAAGTCGATAATCACTTCGTCTTGACCACTCCCGTCTATATCGCCCGTCACCAGGCTCGAAGGCGATAAGATGTGCAATTGAACCCAACTGTTATTGTTCATTCGCAGCCAAATACCATAAGGATTGCCAAAGTCGATAATCACTTCGTCTTGACCGTTCCCGTCTAGGTCACCCGTCACCATGCTTTCAGGGGATAAGGTGTGCAGTTGTACCCAAGTGCTGTTGTTCATCCGCAGCCAAATCCCGTATTGAGTGCCAAAGTCGATAATAATATCGCTCTGGCTACTGCTGTCATTATCTGTGATAGTCAGGGCTGCGATGTCAGGGTTGCCGATGACTGCGGAGCCTGTGACATTGCCGAGACTGAGAAAAAGTCTTTCATCGTCTTCGACTGTGCTGTCATCAATGATGTTGACCGTGAAAGTCTTGGCAGTGGCATCGCCATCACCCCAGTTAAGCGTGTCTGAAACAGCAGTATAGTCGCTGCCGGCAATAGCGGTGTCGTCGGTACTGGCATAGTCTACAGACACGGCGCCCGCTGTGCCACCGGTGCGAGTGACTGTGATAATCGCGGTTCCTTCTCCTTCGTTGACTGTGTAATTGTCCACAGAAAATTGCAAGACTCCTGATAAGGTTTCTACTCTAAAATTTAATATTGTACTCCAAAGGCCATTACCAAGCTCATTGGCTGTTTGCACTTGCCAGTGTGCG
>LUTY01000179.1 GCA_001640045.1 Candidatus Thiomargarita nelsonii
GGCCTAAATTTTCCTCTGCCAATTTGATTGGGTTAATGTCGAAGCTAATGTACCCGCTTTTAGCGTGAGCGGATAACCAAGATTGAACACTCTTATACAAGCCATTAACCTGCTTGGACCAGGCTGTCCTCTTGGCCTCTCCGTCGAGAGAGGAGTCTGGTTGGCTCGCCGCAATTTTTTTGAGCTTATCTGCAAGAGGGGTACTGGAAAGAAGGCGTGGCTTTTGGGCCTTTTCCTTTTTAACAGCCACCTTCTTAACTGGCTTTTTAACCTGCGGCTCGGAACGAGCACCAAAAACACTGTCGAATACCAGCTGATCCCGATTTTTCACTTCAAAATAGCCAAGATCTTCCGCGAATTTGAGAATCGGGTTATCAAGGATGATTTTTTCAAATTCCTTTAAGGCCTCCAAATTGTTCTCAAACAGCTTAGTGTCACCCTGAACATTGTATATCTTCGTCTTGCTACCAAACAGGTTGACACCTTTGCCGATATCATTGAAGCCCAGTCCCTTGAGAGCTTTCAAATAACTCTGGATCGAGGAGGCAAGGATTTTCTTGTATTCCTTTTCAGGCACCTTGACCATCTGCTCCATTCTCCCTATTCGGCTCGAGGTATGGAACTTTTCAATCTTGGTCTCAAACCGCTTACGCTTTTCGGAATAACCCCACAAAAATAAACCTTCATCAGTAGAAAAGGGTTCTATGTCTGGAATAAGGCAGGCAAAACCCTCATTGAACCGAAAACCATGAGAATCAATCACTCGTCGGGCAAACTCTTCGAGTTGTTGTTCGATTGACATTACTTTCTCCATAAAAAATTAAATAAATCAACAAGAATGCAAATTTTAGCTGTTTTTTCAGGTCCCCCCCCGATCGATCACGGGAGGAACAACGCAGCACTATCTTAAAAGCAAATCAAAAGAAGTGCAAGTAAAACACACACCAAAATTTCAATGCAAACGTTTAAACTCTATGTTTTCCGACGAATATATTAACTTAATAAAATTGATTTGACGAGTGGGAACGAGAAAAAAATGATTGTTGCTATAGTATTTCAGAAAATAGGCGTCCTTGATTTAATTCAGACGTCTTCGAAAATCTGGCCGACTCCTACCAAAATATTTATCTGAAAAGCTATATATTTGGAGTTAAGAATGTATGTTGAAAAAAATATCCCTCCCGCCGGGGGGAGGAAATTTTTTGAGAAAGTTCCCTAAGGAATTGATAAACTGGCCATTCATTCCGACGGTGTCTCAGGTTGACTGGCATGACATTGGAAACAATCAATGCTCACCGCCGCGTAAGTGTGGCAACTACGACAAAAATGCTCTGAGCCTTCTTTGATACTCGGATAATTCCCCGCCGCATCCGGTGTCACATGACAATTAATGCAGGCGACTAAACTATGTTGTGTGGTACGCACGCCACGGTGCATGGTCTCATCACGATGATGTTTAAGAAAATGACCATGATTGCGGCAACAAACTTAACAAGTCATCAACCGCCTGATTTTGTTTATCTAATAATGTTTG
>LUTY01000180.1 GCA_001640045.1 Candidatus Thiomargarita nelsonii
GATCATTCCTGGTGGCGATGTCACCACGCGCTAGGGCAATTTTCAGGCGTTGTTGAAAATTTTCTACTGAGGCTTTTGCCTGAGTTTCTGTTAGCTGCGATTTGCAGACTAAGGCGTGGGTGGGGGCGAGTGTCTCTATTAATACTATGAGTATTGTTAAGAGTGTTTGTTTTGGGTTCATTTAATTTGTTGTCTCAGTTATTTAAAAGTCTAGTACAACGGATTTACTTCGTTACTTCGTATGGGGAATAAACGGATTGAGGAGTGCCTTCCCAAAACAAATGGGCTATTTGAAGTCCAAGATTAAATACATGGATTTCAAAATACCAAAGATTTTTAAAACGGGTACCCAACAATCCGTTTATTCCCCTAATCCGTTGTACTAAATGTTTTTGTCTCCGTTATTTGATCTCAAGAGATAAGCTTATCGAATGCCGGCGCAGGCACAATCGTATTTTTTCTCAGAATTCCAATCAAAAACGCTAATCCATTCCATTCTGGGTATATTCCCGGTATTAGTTGCCCCACATCCAGGCTTTGTGTTGTTCTTATACATTGGAAAACTCGCATAAACTTTACCAGGATGTTGACTATGCAACATCCACATCCGAGCACAATGATCTTTTCCCTGAGATGCCCAAGCATAAACCTCATCGTAAGTTGCCATACGCAGTCCTAAGCTAATACACTTTTCTAAGCACATTTTGGGTGTGCATGTGTACGTTTTCCCACATTTCATAAAATGCAGCGGCGGAAATGCCATCGCATTCATTTTCTGTTGGAGTGAAGACAGGGCAGTTTGGAGTTCTGTTATCTGCCGTTGCGAGTCTTCAATTTGCTGTTTCATCCGACATTCGGTGACAGAAGTGCCGCAATCTTCAATGGCGATTGACGCGGATGGCATGAGCGCCAAGGCTGCGATCAGTAGGGTGGCGGTTATTGGTGTTTTTGGCATGGGTTTTATTTCCCTTTGTTGGTTGTTGGTTAAGTAGTGATACATATCATCACACAATTGAGTACAGCGGATTGACGGTATAAGCGGATTTTTTTTTAGCTGTATCAGGCTGAGTGTGTTTTAAGTACATTTATTTAACTACAGGGATTAGATATAAGCAGGGATAAGTCAAAACCGGTTAGCGAGAAATTGATTTTGATTTATCCCTAGCGATTATCCAATCCCTGTAGTTATTGTATAGGATCACTTACACCAGATTATGGCACTTCTCTCTAATGTCCAATTCTCAATTACGGGAATACAGCATCCACATTTTCCACTGTATTTCCAAACAGCGTAGGCATAATCTGGAGAAGTTTTTCCCCCAGTCCATACCTGGGTGTCTGAATCGCAGAAGCGTGCTCCGGCATAATACCAGCCCTCATAAAAATATCCATTTGTGCGACCAATCTGGTAATGTGCCTGTAGTTCTTCCGCCCTCACGTAGGTTTTCCCAATTGCTTCACAGAACCTTTTGTAGTTACCATTGAAAATCACATCTGCCATCCACTCGGTTGGGGTTGCGAATGCGCCGGTG
>LUTY01000181.1 GCA_001640045.1 Candidatus Thiomargarita nelsonii
TATATCTTGGACTTTTTTAACTACGCCTTTCTGGGTGACGAAATCATTAGCTACGCCTGCCTTTAATAAAACTGATTAGTTAATAAGAGGTACATCTTGATAAAACCTAATGGCGATAATAGAAATTGAATAAAAATCATATTGTCGTCCAAGCTTTGGTACCCAATATCTACCATGAGCGAGCCAATGTCTATACTTTAAAGCACCCAGAATGTCTGAAAAAAGGCTTTTGTATTCGGGATGATATTTTTTCCAAGACGACAATATATCTTCTTCTAAAGAGGCTTTATTCTCCTTCGTTTTATGGATTTGTCTGAAAGCTTTTGATAAATCATCTTTTTCTCGCCGATAGACTCTATTCAAGTAATCAATCCGCAAACTGGCTTCTATCGCACTTAGAAGGCTCAATGAGACATTTTTATCCAGCTCATTAAGCCGCGAAGAATGCTCTTTTTCTAATTCCTCTTGGCTTAAACCAATAAACCGCGCAGGTATAGGGCTTTCTGTGGCATTGTAATATTTTCGTAATGCTTCTGCCATCACTTTGTAATAATCGCTGATTTCTTCAAGGCTCTGCGTGGCAGAAGAGAATGAAACTTTATCAGACATTTAGCACTTCCATTAGGGCATCAGAAAAACTGTCCTCATTTAGCTCAATAAATTTTATTATTGGAGGTGTGGTACTAATCTTCCATTTCCATTTTGGCGGGTTTGCCGATTTTTCTGGCGCCTGAGTGTTTATGCCTTTTGAGTCTTTTTCGACTAAAACAAATTTGACCTCTCCAGCACTGGAGTTCATATCAATACGTCCTTTCGAGCCTATCAGCACGGTGCCAATCGGTGTCAAAGTGATTTCCCGATTAGCCAATTTAAGAATAAGCTTTTCCGTGTTGTAACTACCGATGTTGTCTTCATTGAGCGTGATATTTTTACGGGTGACTTGGATTTTGCCTTGTTCAATATAGCGAGATAGCCATTTGAGAACACTGTCATAGAATTGCTCTATGTAGCAAAGCCACTCGTTTCGTCGAGACAACCAGTAAAGTTCTCCCTTTGCATTGGTATTTTCCATTTGTTGGTTTAGGAAATTTTCTAAATCTTTTTTGCTCATAATTGATTTTGCCTGTGTTAAACTTGGCGATGTAAGTCACTACCCTTATCTTACCATTGGCAAGAGTATGGAATACACCTTACAAAGCCAGTCTTCAAAACTGTACGTGAGACTTTCGAACTCATACAGCTCCTCTAGCACAAACTAAACTAAGTTTGCGTTAACGTTTTTACCTCTGTCAATGTTAAATACTTAGATTTTCATCAAGCAGTTATGTTAATACCAACAACGTTGGTCATTACCACCGCCAATGAATTGACCTTCACGGCGTTTTCTGGCTTTTTCTTCTCTATGTAGCTCATCGTGACAGTGCTTGTGTAATAATACAAAGTTAGAGTATTTATCTTCTCCACCTCTTGACTTGAACACTTTATGATGAGTATGTAGTAAGTCATCATTTGTGAGTCTACTTTGGCAG
>LUTY01000182.1 GCA_001640045.1 Candidatus Thiomargarita nelsonii
CACGACGGATAAAAGAGGTGTCCGTTGCACGGCTCCGGATTTTCCACGTACTTGGGGCAGCACTGCCGGTATGCCGAATTTCGGTCAATACGCCAGGTGTCGATGGCTCTAGTGGCGTTTCCACTAATCTAACCCGCGGTCCAGTGATCGGGACTGGCTTTTTTGGCGGCAGTTCGGTGGATGATAATATCGGTCCTAAATATCTGGTACAATGGTCACGCGCCGCTTATCCCATCGATCCAAAAGTGTCAATGGGGGATATCGCGGGAGCGGTTGCCAAACTGTCGTCCCAACCAAATTAAAAAAGAGTTTAAAAAAAATGGCTACACTATCTGGTACTGTGCGAATGGAACGTGTCGGGGAATCAAACAATATTGCCCTTTTCATCCTTGAACGACCGGAAAAATCCAACGCCTACCATAATGACATGATAAGCCAGTTTTCAGAACAGTTGACGGCGGCGGTTGCCGATCCGTCAATTCGTGCTGGCGTAGTGACTGGTGCAGGGGAAAAGGTATTTTGTGCCGGCGCGGATATATCCGGCTTTGTCGGCAAAACTTATGAGGATGGGTTGAATTTACAAAGTCGACAACTTTTTGATAACTGGGCCAATGCCCCGTGGCCCACGATAGCGGCGATTCAGGGGCCTGCGATAGCAGGCGGACTGGAACTGGTCTTGGCATGTGATTATCGTATCTGTAGTCATTCGAGTTGGTTTTCGTTGCCTGAAATTGATTTAGGGTTGATTCCCGCTGCCGGCGGTATCCGTCGCTTGACGAAAATAGTCAATGAAGCGAGAGCGAAAGCGATGATTCTCTTTGGGCAGAAAGTGGATAGTGCAACCGCTTTGGAATGGGGGTTGGTTTCTCAAATCAGCGATCAGGTTCTGGATGACGCGATCCGTTTGGCAGAAGTTGCCGCACGACGCGATGCGTTGGCTACCCGTCTGGCCAAAGTGGCTTTGCAATCGATCAATACCAATCTAGGAGATACCAATTTAGAAGCTGTTACGCAAGCACTCCTCTATCATCGTCAAACGCAGACAGCATAATGGAGCTGATCAAATGCAAACCTACCCAAGACTGATTACGATTGGCACGCAAACACCGCCGCAGAAATATACACAATCCGAAATACTTGCTCTTTTTGATATAACGGATAAGAAGATCAATAAAATCTTTAGTCATTCGCATATTAAATCGCGGCACCTCTGCCTTCCTAAGCCTAACTTGGATGGTAGCATTCCTGACGAAAGCCAGGCTGAATTACTACAGAAACACCAGCGTGTTGCTTTGGAAATTGGGCAAGCTGCCATAAAAAAGGCACTAAAAAAGGCTGCGCTTACCCCTCAAGATATCGATTACATTTCAGTGGTATCGACTACAGGTTTCCTGTGTCCGAGCCTCACGGCGCACTATATCAAAATGCTGGGCATGCGCCAAGATATTCAGCGCATCGATATTGTGGGCATGGGCTTTTGTCAAATTTTCCTCCCTTTAACTTTTAGTATGCTCCAACATAAGTATCT
>LUTY01000183.1 GCA_001640045.1 Candidatus Thiomargarita nelsonii
CAATATAGAAATTATTCTATATTGTTATCAAATATTGATATTTTTATCGACTATATCTATTTTACTCTTTTCAACTTTTATACAAGCCGCATCTTTTTTACTCATATTTACAAACGAGCCGCACTAATCCCTGTAGTTATTGTTGTTAGGAGAAGTCAAAATCTTGTTAGTCTGAGCCCTTTCGTTTTGACTTATCCTTTCTTAAATAAAATTGGCTGTCGTTATTGATCTGATATGTTGAGGATGAGTTGCAAACCCACAATCGAGATTATCTAAACGTTTCATCATAGGCTCAGATAATAACTCAGAAGGTAGATTAAAATTCGCCAAAATATGTTTATGATTGGCTGAACGCGGAATAATTTTTAAATTATTTTGCAGAGCCCATTTCAATAACAAAGCGGCACCATTAAAACCATTCTCAGTTATTATTTCCAATAAATGTTGATTATTTAACTGTATGCCTTTAGTCAATGAAGAATGTGCAACCACATAAATTCCCTGCTTTTGACAATACTCTCTCAATTTTTTTCGCGGTAAAAAAGGAGTCACTTCAATTTGATTAGCATAAGGCTTGATACCTTCTAATTGCTTTAAATGTCTTTCCTGATAATTACTGACACCAATATAGTGTATTAATCGGCTTCCATATAACTCACAATAAAGCCGGCTCAGCTCCCCCCAAGTTTGACTAGGATAATGCAACAACATTAAATCAATATAACCCAAATCCAATTGATGCAAACTACTTTCAATCGCTGGCTTAAGTATGGCTTTCGGTAGAATTTTAGTAGTCACAAAAATGTGCTGCCGAGAAATCCCGGAATCCCGTATAGCTTGCCCAACTTGCTTTTCATTTCTATATAAGGCGGCTGTATCAATATGACGATAACCTATCTCCAGAGCCCAACGGACACTGCGATAGGTTTGTTCTGGTGTCAGTTGATAAGTGCCTAAACCGATATCTGGTAATTCCATAATGATATTTGGAGTCCAAGATTTATCTTGGACAACTGTTTCGATAAATACTATCAATATGACGCACAGCATCAGTATGTTTAAGATAACGCAAATACTGTTGCCGAAATGTAGGCATATCGACGCCATAAGTATTCTGAACGTTTTCAGCCAATTTATCGTTAATCCGCTGAATCAGCGTCTTAGGTTTTTTAACACCAAGTTGATCATAACTAAACATCAGCAAACGATGGTTCGTTTGAATAGCCTCCGCCAGTTGCTCCAAACCAGCCAAACTGATATTGGCATCCCTGAGACTCATAATTTGCACGCTATTATTCGCTTGTATAAAATTAGCCAATAAAGGGACTGATTCATCACCGAAATTATTCGGTAACTCATGCATATCACTGGTCGATTTATATAAACCCAGATCCAAATAAATTAAATTGGGATGATTCATCAATTGCTCCAATAAAATTTTCAACCCCTGATAAGCTAAACGGTTGGCACCGAATGAGAGACGTTTAAGATGATGATAATCATGCAAACTTTCCGCAATCATTGCC
>LUTY01000184.1 GCA_001640045.1 Candidatus Thiomargarita nelsonii
TCCAAAATACCCGAACATAAACTATGATTACAGAAATTGAACTTGAAAATGTTAGGCTCTTTGAGGGTTCAAGTTGGCATTTTTCTCTACCCCCTCTGAGTGTTTTTTGTGGCACTAATAATTCTGGTAAATCTACAATTCTTAAAACACTCCTTTTGCTTAGGCAGAGTCAAGAGATTCGAGAACCTCGTTCAGAACGGCAAGGCAGACTTGAATTGGTGGGACAACAAGTTGATTTAGGAAACTATTCCTCTTTGGTTTCTCACAATGAGACTCACCGTGACATATTAATTGCTATCACAATAGAAGATCAAATACCGTTTTCTTTATATAAATTTCTCTGTCTCATCAATAACGAAAATTTATCTTCAAACTTAACAGATGAGCAATTTGTGTTATATCAGCTAAAAACTCGTTTTATTTTTGGAATATCACAGGAAACCGTCAAAACCGAAACCAGCATGATTTCATCGGCTGCACTTAAAAAGGCCGTCTATGAAATCAGCGTAGATGAAAAAAATTTGCTTTTGTGGGAAGTGGTTGTTTCTGAGTCAAGGGAACGCAATGAGCCAAAGTATGAAATTATCATTCCCAGACACTTTTTGGAGCGACTTGATGAAAGTGTTGATGATAAAGAACCGAATCAGGAAACATTGCATTTCAAGACCTCACTAAAGGGTATTTTACCTTTTGGTTTGACAGTGTTGCAACCCTTACCTCCCATTATTAGAGAAGCAACCTCAGATTTAGACAAAGCCCTTTCAGACATTCATTACCTGGGGCCATTGCGTTCTCCGGGGAAACGACATTATGTTGGTTCTCCTAACATTGAGACTGATGAACCGAGCGGAAAATCTATACCGTTCCTATTGGTCGATGTGAGTGTGTATCATTCCAAAGTTTGGAATTGCCCCCCTCGTCAGCCTAGTCAAGCTGGCAAGGAAATTTTAGCAGACGCGCTCAACTTTTGGTTGTATTACCTCAGAACGGGTCATGAACCAAATGATGACAACACTGAAATTGAAGTTTCTGTCAAAAATGATTTGTATGTAGAAGTTAAAATCAAATCAGTGACGGAGACTCACAACTACCCTTTAATAGATTCAGGGTTTGGCTATTCTCAGGTTTTACCGATTCTTGTGAAAGGATTACTCGCCAAGCCAGGTCAAACACTGGTCGTTGAACAACCCGAATTGCACCTCAATCCCGCACTTCAAGTGCGTTTAGCCGATTTTTTGGTGGCAATGGTGTGTACTGGTAAACAATTATTGATAGAAACGCATAGCGAACACATTGTTGACGCAATAAGAGTGCTTTATGCTGAGGATGAAACTGGGCAATTGGAAAACAAATGTCGTATTTTCTTTATTGATACTGAACTAGATAAACCTAGCGTACTACAGCTAGATATCAAAAAAGATGGTAGCGTACCAGATTGGCCTCAACATTTCTTTGGAGAAGCGGCTTCCCTGACTGGCAGACTCCTAAGGGCGCAGAAAAAATTCCGAAAAAAGTCAAGGACTAC
>LUTY01000185.1 GCA_001640045.1 Candidatus Thiomargarita nelsonii
TGTAGGCGGGTCTCGCTGCGCGAAACCCACCCTACAATAGAACGTTTTTGGCTTAACTTAATGGCATTGGACAAAAAGGTGCGCAGGGGGTGTGACCTCCATTTGATGTAACCGTTTTCGATAAAAAAGGGTGGATTTGATTGATTAACCGGGTGCAGTCGTTTTAAAACGGCTCTCTTGGGTTTTGCGGGGTAATTAAATTATTTTAAAACAGTAAGTTACTTATGATGGCTTATTGCTACGAACCGGTTTTTTAAAATATTATGTAAAATCATATAGTTAAAAACAGTAGAAAAATTATGGTTATTCATAAAGGATTATCATTTTAGAAACATTCGTATCCTCGCTCACTTCTAGGTTTTGACGTTTCTACCCGTGTTCTGTATTTTTTATATCATATCCAATGTCGTTTTATTACCTTGATTTTATGATTAAACCAAAAGCAAAATTTCTTCTGTGCATTGATATTTTCTAAAAGTGTTTGATTACAATCCATTTTTAATAACCTGGTTTTTAATGTGTATATTAAGTTGATGATTTTTTTAAACATTTCTTCAAACAGGTTCTTGCCATTAAATGGTGGTCAATAACTTATTGTTTTTATAGAATTTAATTACCTCGTCAAACCCAAGAGAGCCCCTTTTTCTTCATTTAAAAAAGTTTAAGTAAGAAAAGGAGTAAGAAAAAGTATAAAAAGGGTACTGACCCCTTTCTTCTTCATAGGTAAAAAACTTAGGAACGTGAATATTATGAATATTAAAAAACTCATACCGATACAAATAAAAAGACTCGTACAAGAACAAGCAAGAAGAATTATGTATTTTGCACCCAAACCTAACTTACCTTACGTTGAACTACATTTGACAGATCATTGCAACCTCGATTGCAAATGTTGTAGCCATTTTTCCCCATTAGCAAATCACTGGTTTGCGTCTCCAGAAATACATGAGAATGACATGCGACAACTTGCAAAGATATTTCCAAACATTAACTTAATTCGACTCATGGGCGGCGAACCATTGCTTCATCCAGAAGTTAATAGCTTTCTAATCTCCACGCGGAATTGTTTTCCTCGTTCACGCATTCATCTTGTAACCAATGGCTTATTACTCAAAAAGATGAAACAGGATTTTTGGCATTGTTGCAGAGACAACGGTATAACTCTTTCTGTAACTATTTATCCTCCTGTGAAAAGAAAGGCCAAAGACATCTCCTTCTCAATTAAAAGTCATAAAGTAGATGTGATTTTAAATAATGTTACTAATTTTCGTGCTCGCCGAAATTTTAACGGAGATTCAGAACCTGTCAAAGCTTTTGAAATATGTAGAAGGACGTTTTATTGTCCTTTTTTAAGAGAAGGAAAACTCTATATTTGTGCGCTACCTGTAGTAGCTCACTATTGTAACAGTAATTTTGGTACAACAATTCCACATACTGGTTATATAGACATATATTCACACCATTTAACAGCTAGAAAGGTTCTTAAATTTCTAGATCAACCATCAGAGGTATGTCGTTTCTGTT
>LUTY01000186.1 GCA_001640045.1 Candidatus Thiomargarita nelsonii
GCAAGCCCTTGGCGGTGTAGATGCGAAAGTGTTGCAAGCCCTTGCCAGCATAGATATGAATCCCAGTCAATTAGTCGCATTAGCCTTCCGCGATATAGCCGATAGTGCTGACAAAATTGGACAATTAAATGTCTCGCCCGAATTGCTCACCGAATTGTTGCAACAACGAGGTAAGCGTAAATAAATGACTGAAAATAAAATTATTCTCGTCGTGCGCCGCACCCGCTTGGATGATTTAATCGCCCGTTTTAATACTCTCGCTCAGGCTCAATTTTATGTTGAACACTTGGGCGCCGATTTTTCTGACTATCTGAAAGAACATGAAAATTATAAAAAAGCCGTCACAACAGCGGAAGCCCAATTGCGTCAGTTGGGGCGTGTCCAAGTTTTAGATCGTGATTTTTTGCCCAACTTTATTTTTGCTGAACAAGATACTATCGTTGTTTTGGGACAAGATGGTTTAGTCGCTAATACGCTTAAATATTTGAATGGACAAATGATTATTGGTGTGAATCCCGATCCCCAGCGCTGGGATGGCATCTTATTACCGTTCCAAGTGGCTGATTTGAGTAAAGTGATTCCAGAAGTCTTTGGCCAACATCGTCCCATTCAAGAGGTGACGATGGCAAAAGCCAGTTTGAATAATGGACAAATTTTGTATGGAGTAAACGATTTATTCATAGGGCGCAAATCACATACTTCGGCACTTTACCAAATCGAAATCGGGCAACAACAAGAACAACAGTCTTCTAGCGGGATTATTGTTTCAACCGGTTTAGGCTCAACGGCTTGGTTTAAAAGCCTTGTGATCGGTGCTACGGCGATTACTCAAGCTTTAATTAAGGAAACTGAATTGGTAGCAGTGGATTCAATGACAGGGCGACTCTCTCCAGAGCAAACGATTGACAGCCGTTATCCTTGGGATGCTAATTATTTACATTTCACTGTCCGCGAACCCTTTCCAAGCAGCCATTCCGCCACTCAATTAGTTTTTGGCAAAATCACCGCCAAACAACCCATGTCCTTAGTCTCACAAATGCCTGAAAATGGGGTCATTTTTAGTGATGGGATAGAAAATGATTTTTTGGAATTTAATGCGGGGACACAGGCTATGATTAGTATTGCGGAAAAACGGGGGTATTTAGTGGTTTAAGGCGTAGGAGTCCAAAATTTATTTTGGACTCCTAAGCACCTCTAACTGCATTCTGTCAATTTCTGCGATAAAGCCAGAAGCTGCCGCATGGTAATTGGCCGGATTGGTTTCCACCTTGCGAAGGTGGGCTAATTGAGCTTGAAATTGTGCGATACGATCAAGCGTGACTTTCAATTCTTGGTCATTGGCAATCATGGTGACTCCTGAATAATCTCAATTATTATGTATCAAGAACTTTTTAAAGTATTTGAAAATGTGAAGAATCTAGGTGGTAAAGCTTGGGAACATGCGGTGGCACTTGATTTGTTAAACAGTAGCAACATTCAAGATTGTTCTATTCACTGTTTCCATTATCAACAAATGTTTGAATG
>LUTY01000195.1 GCA_001640045.1 Candidatus Thiomargarita nelsonii
GACGGTAAAGCGGCTCGGCAGAGGAAAAATAACCAACAGTCCAAAAAAATGTTGCCAAATTATTCAACACCCACGCAGGCACTTCCTTTTCAGAGAAGCTCCGTTCGTATTTCCTTAATCCCTCGTTATAGGCGGCAGCCACCATTTTTTCTGTCGCGCCAAGACGTTGCCAGTAACCAATAAATTCATAGTACTTATCTTCTTCAATCTCTAAAAATAGAGGAATTTCACTGAGACAAGCCTGTAATCGGGGCAACTCTCCTGCTTGTTCTAATTGATAGGGCAGCTCATCTGCTATGCGGGCATCGGCTGTTTCTTGTTCAAAATAATCGGCTAACTGGCGAT
This sequence comes from Candidatus Thiomargarita nelsonii, assembly GCA_001640045.1. Taxonomy (GTDB): domain Bacteria; phylum Pseudomonadota; class Gammaproteobacteria; order Beggiatoales; family Beggiatoaceae; genus Thiomargarita; species Thiomargarita nelsonii_A. The sequence continues at coordinate 346 of LUTY01000195.1, forward strand.
GTACCGCCCGTTTTTGTTCGGGGGTATTTAGGTACATTGTTTCTACTGCTTGCCGTAAATAATCGTGGAAAAAATCCAATAACCCTGCACGGCTTACCAATGCACTTTGCAATGCCAGATATAATGGCGACCAAATCGCTTGTGGTACCTTTAATATGGCTAATATTTCCGACTCGTTTAGCCCCTGTCGTGCTGCCCATAACAGACTCAAAGCATTCTTTACCAAATGCTCAAACCCTGGCGGCTGATAATCTTTTTCTAAACGCGCCAGCACTTTTTGATATAACGCTGGAATCGTTTTGGCTTGCAAATAAGCTTTTAGGTAATCTCCCAATTTATCAAAGTGACCAAATATCCGCAATTCTTCTAAAATAATCCGTAAATACAACGGGTTTGCAGTTTGATCTGTATCCAATAGCGCTTGCATCGGCTCGTCGGATAGGGTTTTGCCATATTGATCAAAATACTCAGTGATTAAAGCTTGACGTGCTGTTGTCTCCGTTAATAAAGGCAAGCTCAGCGTTTGGCAGTCAGTGGGTAAACGATCATCATCGTCTGCGGAAATCGTAGATATAATTAGGCGAGTCTTGGCTGGGATAGAATGTAACCAACCGCGTGTAGCGGGCGTATCTTTTAATTGGTTGAGTCCATCTATTATTAAAACAACGCGCTTTAATGCTTTGCCTAACCAAATCCCAAATTGTTCTTTGATTTTTTCAGCGGAGGCGGGTATTTTTTCATCCATATCAAAATGGCTTTTCAAGCTCACCATTATCCGGTTCAAGAGATTTAACGGTTCGGAGCTACTGCCGCAAAAATGCCAAAATACGATATCATCTGGATGTGTTTGCTGATATTCTTTAGCCCAATTGGCTAATAATGCGGTTTTGCCACAACCCGATTCTCCCACAACAATTAAAGGAGCATCATCGCTGTCTGCGTGTCTGCTGAGCCTATCAAAATCTGCTTGGCGTTTGATATACACCCTTTGCCGACTGGCAGCAAAAGCTTCATGCTCAAAATCCCCACGTTGTTGCTGAGTCAGAGTATCAGGAAATTTTTCACTAATTTTTGCCCTTTATTAATTGCTGCATTTGCTTATTTTCTACGCTATGAAATAGCGAATGATAAACAACTGAGTCAGACTTTGAGTTTTACGCTGTTAGAGCGTATCAGTCAAGAACAAACACAAGGTTTCAATGCGCTACAAAATGCTATTCAAACATTGGGTAGTGATTTTCAGCGAACCATGCAGGAAGTCTCTTGCCAATTGACTCAAGTTGAAGAAACGGTGACTGAAACTCATCAAAGCGTTATCGAGTTGGAGCAGTCTGTTGCAAAGAGCCATGATGAGATACGTGATATGCTTGCCGCCGTGCAAGCTCAACTGGCTCTTCTTCAAGCGGACAAACAGTCGGCGGATCAGCAGGATTTGAAAAAACAAGCTATTCAAGAGACTTTGCAGCATTTTGAGCCATTACCCGCTAAGGAACAAGCTAAGTTACCCGATTTTTGGCTTAATGAGTTGGACAAAACGCCTACTGTTTCTCCTGTGGTGCCAGAAAATCAACGAGCGGTTGAGCCACCCAAATTACCCGATTTTTGGCTGGCAGATTCTCCAGTCTCAAGCCATCAAGAACCCTCGAAAAAACCAGCTATCCAAGCCCCCGCTTTTTTGTTTAATGAAACAAGGACTTTTGTTGTCAGCGTACAAATAGAGCCGGCAAATTCTGGTTGTCAAGTCAGTGGTAGTGGTACTTACCGGCTCAATCAACAAGCCACGCTGATCAGTCAACCACAAGACGGTTGGCAATTTTCGCATTGGAGTGGTGATATTAATGGCTCTCATCCAAGCGTCATGGTGACGATGGATAGGGATAAAACTATCACGGCGCATTTTACTAAGCAGCAGAGCGTTAGATTAGGTAAGGCTTTTCAAGAAACTGTTGTTTAGGAACGTGCCTAAAATAATTTAGTCAAAGTCAAAACAAGACCTGGCAGGTTGAAAACAAAACCTGCCAGGTCAAAGTCAAAACCAGGTCTAAATTTGAGGTAAGACCTGGCAGGTTTGGGTTTAACCTGCCAGGTCTGGTTTTGACTTTGACTTGAGGAAGTTATTGCAGGCACGTTCCTTAATTAGTTGTACTAATAGTCTCGTGAATTTTAATTAATAACCACAAGGATCATAAGTAAGAATGGATAAGTCAAAATCGGCTCAGCACTTAAAGGTTTTGACTTATCCTTTCTTACATACAATCCTTGTAGTTATTACTCAATAGGAGACAATATGCGTTATCTTAGTCTAATTATTTTGATGATTTATAGCCTGAACGTTCAGGCTCAACCCCGTTATGCACTCGTCATCGGTAACAGCAACTATAATGAGCCAGGCAAAAAGGGTTATTTGACCAATCCTGTCAATGATGCCAAAGACATGAAAGCTTTATTGACAAATAAATTGGGCTTTACCGTGATTGAAGGTTATGACGTGAACAAAAAGGACTTTAATCGCCTCATTCAAAAATTTAACAAGCTCCTGAGAAAATCAGAGACGCCAGCAGTTGCCCTCTTTTACTTTTCAGGGCATGGATTTAGTGGAAAGGATCAGAGTGACAATGATACCAATTATTTGGTGCCATTATGGCCCAAAGATGAGCCACCCACGGATCAAGTTTCGCTAGAATATAGTTCCATCTCATCCAATTACATTGTGACCGCAATGCGCCGTTATAATAAAAAAGGGATCAATATGATGGTGCTGGATGCCTGTCGTGGTTCACCCAAGGGGTTTGTGCAAAGCTACCAAGAAAAAGGTGGCAGCGGATTGGGCGGTTTTGTGAGTATGGATAGTAGTGGCGTATTTCTCGCCTATGCGACAGCTTTAGGACGTAGTTCTTATGGAGTCACCGACAAAAGAAATAGCATATATACGGGTAAATTGTTAGAAGTTCTCAGCGAGAGACCATTTTGGAGTAAAAATATCACAGAAGTCTTTAATGAAACCGCGTTCAGAGTAGCCGAATTCACGCAGCATTTTCAAGAGCCTTGGTTTTCCGCTTCTGGGATTAAGTTTTGTTTTGAGAACTGTTCATATCTCCCACAAGCATCAGAAAAATCCGATATATCATCCGATATATCACAACAGTTGCGTACCTGCCAGCGACATTTTAAAGCCAATCGTTTGACAACGGGCGTAGGCGGCACCGCTTTAAGCTGTTACAGCCAAGTCTTAAAAAAAGACCCGAATAATGCCGAGGCTTTGGCGGGTTTAGAGAAAATAGAGGCGAAATATGTGGCTTGGATAGAAAGTGCTTTGAGTCGTGGTCAAAAAAAGAGGGCACAGCGATATATGGCCAGCTTACATCTGGTGAATCCAGAATCTCCGAAATTGGCCGCCTTTGAAGATCAGATGCAAGTCCCAACACCACCACCCATTCAACCACAAACGGTGATTCCACAGCCTCGCCAAAGTTTTTCCGCTGGTCAAGTTTTCCAAGATCGTTTAAAGGATGGTAGTAAAGGGCCACAGATGGTGTGGATTGCGGCGGGCTCTTTTAAAATGGGTAGCAATAAGGGTGATGATGACGAAAAGCCCGTGCTGAAAGTAGGGCAATGGGATGAATACGTGCCTTAGTCAAAGCCTTTTCATCCGTCAATCTACGCTCAATCAGCTTGACAGGCTCAGACATGGG
>LUTY01000187.1 GCA_001640045.1 Candidatus Thiomargarita nelsonii
CACTCTCAAAAAAATCTTGCGGGAACAGTTTAAAGGTGATGTGCCTATTGTCAAACCTGGCTTTGAAAAAAAAGCACTTCTTTCTGAAATAAAACAGAAATTGAGCACTATAGAGGGTTTCAAGCTACCGAATAGAGACGATGTTCCTGACGAAAGGTATTGTTTTAGAACCATGTCCCCATTTTATAAACACTTTTGCCTGATATTTAATGAGCAAAATGAATTGTTCATCGAGACAGACAATCACCTAAGCACTCCAGTTTATCATCTTGAGCAAATCTATACGCTTGTTGATAAAATGAATTCTGAATCTAAAAGACTTGAGGCAAATTATTTAAAAAGAAAACAAAAAAGAGAAACCGAGAAGCTCAAAAAGCAAAAGATTAAGGCTCTTAAACATAAAGCGATTATTGCAAAAATCAACGAGATCGCAAAGGAAGAGAAGTTTGAATTTTATATCATGGAATACGCGACAAAAGTCAAATTGGTTGTTCGTTTAGCAGAATCTGAAAAAATGGAGATTGATATTCCGTATGCTCAATTTCAAGAGACACTCAAAAATTTACGTGTAGCGATTCAAACGCTCAAGGATTTACGTCATTCAGGAATCACTTTTAAAATACGAAATTTGAGCTATCGTGAGCCGGAATGGAAAAAGCTCGGCTAGGGTTTCCTTAAATTCGATGTTTAAGTTAGTACAGCTAATGTTCAACAACGAATAAAAGAGACACGACGCGGATTTTAGGGCGGTTTGATATAAGTCGTCTAAAAATTCTTGACGATCTGTGTAGATTTCTTCCGGTACTGATGGTTTGACTGCCCAATTGGTTTTCATGGTAATTTTATTTTCTCTGTTAATATATCGTCCAAGATAAATCTTGGACTCCGTTTAACGATAGGATAAGTCAAAACACGAAGGCGAATTGAGCTCGTTTTAAAACCGGTAAAAGTTTTTTGACGTTTTCATCGGCTTTAGAAGGGCTTAAATTAAATATAAATCCCAAAACATCGAATGTGGGATAGTTTTTCAGATAGAAGAGTATAAAAAACAGTTTATTCTCGGGTGTTGAAAGTTCGAGCCGCCACCAGGTATCCGGCTTCGTTTCCCTCGGCTCTGACGATAGTTTTAATAAACTAAACTTTTAATATAATTTTTTTTTGCGTTAAATAACTATATAAAATATAAATAGTAATTAATTAGGGACAACTCTATTAAACAAGAAATGCCATTTTTTGAAAAAATGGCATTTCTAAATTTATTAACTTTCAGAATGGGATGATTATTTGCCGGCTGAAGTATGATAATTTTGTTGTCAAGTTCTTAAGGAGGACTTGCCTACTATTAATTATGAAAAAAAGATATACTTTCTTATATTTATGTTAGTTTTTGGGTACTATTTTTTTTTTCATCATTGGCAGTTTCAATATAAATGAAGTTTAAAATGATAAAAATGATACGACGTGGGTTGGCAATATTTTTGTTAACCTTGGTTAGTTTACTATTGGTGACATGTAATGCA
>LUTY01000188.1 GCA_001640045.1 Candidatus Thiomargarita nelsonii
CCTAATTTTGCAAGTGGCATTTTGTCAATGTCAAAGCCGAGCCGCTGATGCCCGCTAAACGAGTCAAAAAAACCCCAATGCTTGAACGTGATGCCAAGCTTCGCGCTTCAGACTTTATCGAAGTCAACCAAGGTTATTCCATAGCACATGCCACCTTTGAGGCGGAGCGTTGCTTACGCTGCCAAGATCCGCTTTGTGTTGCTGGTTGTCCCGTCCATATTCCCATTCCAGAATTCATCCATGAAATAGCGGCGGGTAATATGGCCAAGGCTGCTAAAATTCTGCGCTCAGCCAATCCCCTACCTGCCGTTTGCGGTCGCGTTTGCCCCCAAGAAGATCAATGTGAACAAATCTGCCACATGGCAGCTCGATTCAAGCCGGTGGGCATTGGTTACTTAGAAAGATTCGTTGCCGATTGGGAACGGAGCCACGCCAAGTCTGAAGGCCCGAAAAAACCCACGCGCTCCCAGCGTATTGCCGTGATTGGTGGTGGTCCGGCGGGATTAGTCTGCGCCGGCGATCTGGCACGTTTAGGCTATCCTGTGACCATTTTTGAAGGATTACACGCCCCGGGTGGAGTCTTACGCTATGGCATTCCCGAATTCAGACTACCCAATGAGATTCTGGACTGGGAAATTGACTTGTTAAGAGACATTGGGGTTGAAATTGTCTGCAATGTGGTGGTTGGCAAAACCATCCAGCTTGATGATTTATTTGATAAAATGGGCTATTCAGCCGTTTTCATTGGCACCGGGGCAGGCTTGCCGAAATTCCTTGGCATCCCGGGTGAAAATCTCAATGGCGTTTATTCCGCCAATGAATTTTTGACCCGCATTAATCTAATGCAAGCCTATAACTTCCCAGAAACGGATACCCCCTTATATGTCGGCAAACGAGTCGCCGTCATTGGTGCCGGCAACACGGCGATGGATGCGATACGCTCAGCACTGCGCGTGGGTGCCGAAGAAGGCATGAGCATCTATCGGCGCAGCGAAAAAGAAATGACTGCACGGGTGGAAGAATACCACCATGCCCTAGAAGAAGGCGTGAAATTTCATTGGCTAACCAATCCAGTTGAAATCCTTGGCAATGATGAAGGTCGAGTGACTGGGGTAAAATGTGTGCGTATGGAACTTGGCCAACAGGATGAATCTGGGCGAGCACGACCGCTGCCTATCGAAGGTTCAGAGTTTGTGATACCGCTAGATAATATCGTGCTTTCTCTCGGAAACTCACCAAATCCGCTTTTAGTCAATAGTACGCCCGGACTAGAAAAAAATAAACATGGATGTTTGGTTATGGAGGAGGACAAACCGCAGACTTCTCGGAAGTGGGTTTATGCGGGGGGCGATGCAGTTACGGGTGCAGCTACGGTGATTCTGGCGGCGGGGGCTGGTAAAGATGCGGCAGCGGCGATTCATAAGGCTCGTGTTTTCATTATGGCGGCATAAATCTTCATATTGTTTGGGCGTTATCATGGGAGCGGCGGCTATGGTGGCTATTTCATTGGCTTTGACGC
>LUTY01000189.1 GCA_001640045.1 Candidatus Thiomargarita nelsonii
CCGCTAATTTACTGCGTTCTTCAGCAACATCATCGCCAACCCCATGTTCTGGAGGACAAACGGCATAAATATTAAAAATTGCTGGCAAACGACCATTAAGCCCTTCAATATAACCTTCTAATAAATGCGTTATATTGGAAATACTACTTTGCAACACATAAGCACTGCGATGTCCCATGGCAATGGTGGAAATCTCTTTCCGAATTTCGGTCTTACCTTTTTGCATCTTGCTGTGGGGCGCCATATCAGACACTTGACCGATAAAACCAGAAGTACAAGCTTGTCCGCCCGTATTAGAATACACTTGAGTATCTACAATAAAAGCTTTCACTGGCATACCAGACATCATCATCCGTGACAAGTTCTGGAAACCAATATCATACATGGCACCATCACCGCCTAAAGCCACAACGGGCGGACAAAGGCGAAATTCTTCATCACTGAATTGTTTCCAATTAAAATAAGTGAAAAATTCCTTATGTTTTTCAGAATGATATTTACCGGCTACCTCTAACTCAGCCATCCGAATCGCCTTGAATCCTTCTGCCATTTTCAACATGTGACCTTCAAAGATACCCATTGCCATTGAGGGACTGTCTTGGAACAAATGGTTTGCCCAAGGGAATGGATACGGGTTATAGGGATAAGTTGCCCCCCAAACCGAAGTACAACCGGTGGCATTAATCAACCCCATATCGGCACGACCCTTATGGGTTTTACCAGTCTGGTATTGCCACTTCAGATGTTTCAATTTATCCAAAAGCTGGGTCACCCACTCTAACCATTCGGCATCAACCAAATTGGCGTTTTGTTTTTCATCCAATTTGGCAGTGAGTTTGCTTAAGGTTAAGTCCTTATCTTGATTTTCATCCACCAAGCCTTTAATGGCAGCGATATCAGATAAATCCATGGATTCAGCTAATTTAAGGCGAATATGTCGCTCTAAATCTTGAATGAGCTGTTCGATTTTCTCCAATTGTTTTTTGACCCGTGGCTGCATTAAAGCTGTGACGGTTGAAGTAAACAAATGAATCGCCGTCTTTTCACCACAACCCATGCAAGCACCGTCACCGCAAGCCATTGAACCATAATTGCGTTTATCCAATAACAAGGTTTCTAATGCGCCAACGCATTCATCCAAATCATCAATCCGGCTATATTCATCCGGTGTGGTGGGCAATTTCAGCCAAAAATCCCACTTTTGGCGTAAGTTTTTCACGCTGTCTGTGGTTTGTGGAGCAATGCTTAAAGCATCATCTTCACAAATGGTAACACATTCCATACAGCCCTTACAGGTATAAGGATTGACAGTAATGGAAAATAAGCCGCCACTGCCTGTAGTCTTCTTTTCTTTGTTCTGATAATAGGGCTTGGTAATAGAAAACTGGAAATCACCTAAAACTTCCGTAAACAAAGCAAATTCTTCTCTTAAATTCTCCTGTTGTTTTTCCTCAGCCATTTCGATAGTGGCTTCGATGGCTTGTGGCAACAAGGCGCTGACTGAGGCATTAACTCCCTC
>LUTY01000190.1 GCA_001640045.1 Candidatus Thiomargarita nelsonii
GTGGAGCGGAGTACACCGCATAAAAAATGAAACGGAGAATTAAGCGCCAACCATCAGTCATTTTCCAACACCAAGGAATAAATGATTTTCGATACAATAAAATCGCATTACGAAACATATAATAATTACGTAATGGACTATGCAAAGGCAAGGACGCTTTTCGTAATGGATGTTTAACCATTTTATCTCCCATCGCATGCATCAGCACCGCGTTACATACGCCAAACGATTTCAATCCACAACTATTGGCACGCAATCCCCATTCCACATCAACATAATCAATAAAAAGCGAGGCATCAAACAGTCCCACAGTGTCGAACACGCTGACTTTAATTAAAGAGCCAGAAGTAATCAAATATTCCACATGATGATATTCTATCCCCCTAGAACAATTAATTCGCCGCATCCAACAGTTTTTAAATTTGATAAACGAAGCGGCTTGATTAATGCGATTATCCACATATTTTGGGCCAACTAAACAGACGGGTATGCCTCTCGTTTCCAAATCTCTATGGGCTGTTAGCAATGAAGAGATCATATCTTGAGCTGGCAAACTGTCCTGATCAAACAAAACTACATATTCAAAATGATGCTCTTTAGCCCAACAAATGCCCCTATTATGGGCTGCTGCAACGCCTTGGTTGGTGTCAGAATGCAGAAAAAAAAATGGGGCTTGTTGCCAAGTTTGTTCAAACCAAGTTTTGACAGTGTCAGATTCAGTATTATCAACAATCACCACCGCCTGAAGCTGTGACTGTAAACGAGTTAGCAATTGTTGTAGTATGCCAAGATCAGGTTGATAGGTCACAACAATGGCACAGGTGGCATCAGACTTCTCCATAATGTAAGCCTTCTTTGAGCCAGCGCTGCATCAATAACTGGCTCTGTTCAGGATATTCTTTAAATAATATCTTGCCCACTTTTACAACTTCCTTTAACAAAGGTTTATCCCGTTGTAAGTCAGCAACCCGTAAACTCATCGCCCCCTTTTGGCGCGTTCCCAATACTTCCCCTGGTCCTCGTATGTCTAAATCGCGTTGTGCAATCGCAAAACCATCGTGAGTATCACGTATAGTGGATAGGCGTGTCGCCGCAATTTCTGATAAAGGCGGTTGATAGAGTAAGACACAATGACTTTGTAAGGTGCCTCTACCGACACGCCCCCGTAATTGATGGAGTTGGGCTAAGCCTAAACGCTCGGGATTTTCAATAATCATCAAACTGGCATTAGGCACATCAACGCCGACTTCAATCACCGTGGTGGCTACCAATAAATCTAGTTGCTTGGCTTTGAAATCGAGCATCACTTGTTCTTTTTCTTTCGCTTTAATACGTCCATGAACAAGCCCAATACGCAAATTTGGTAAAGCTTTTCGCAATTGCTCTGCCGTTTCTTCAGCCGCCTGAAATTGCAAAACTTCCGATTCATCTATTAATGTACAAACCCAATAGGCTTGACGTCCCTCGTTTTGACACACGGATTGAATTCGAGCAATGACTTCATCACGGCGTGTATTGG
>LUTY01000191.1 GCA_001640045.1 Candidatus Thiomargarita nelsonii
GATAATTAGCAGTAATACCGCTGAACATTTCCGACATTGACGCTAATTGCTCAACATCAACCGTAGAAAAATAATGAGACAGCGCGTCATCTATCAACATTTCAGAATAAGTAGAATGAGACTTATCATATTGACGCTGATATTGTTTTGTAATATAGCCCTTAGCCTTTCTGGCTGTTTTTTGTATTAGAATGTGCGGAGGTAAAGTTAGGGCACGGGTTAGATAGTGTTTTAGTTGAATCACTTTTTAATATCCTCAAAAAAATATTCCAGTTTTTTACTAATCTCTTCAGAGGATGGTAAAAGATTTTTCATATTATGCGGAAGAGTTGCGGTTAGCTTATATGTGGCTACTCCTATTGGTTGATTGCTATCTTTTAGTGCATATTCTACTGTAGTTCGTTTTTTTTCTTTGCAGATGATAATACCAATAGATGGATTTTCATCTGGTAGTTTAACTGTATTGTTTAAAGCGGAAAGATAAAAATTCATTTTACCGGCATATTCTGGCTTGAATTTACCTATTTTCAGCTCAATTGCAATAAGAGATTTCAGTCTCCGGTGATAAAGAAGTAAATCTATAAAATACTCTTCGTTATCTATTTCTAATTTATATTGATTACCCATAAAGGCAAAATCACTACCCATCTGTGATAGAAATTCCCTTATTTTGTTTATAAGTCCTATTTCAAGTTCATATTCATTATGCTCATCACTTAGTTCTAAAAAGTCAAAGTTATATTCATCTTTTACGGCTAATTTTGCTTGATATTTATACTCATTTGGCAAGGTTTTATCAAAATTGGTTTGGTTTAAGAGGTATTTTTCATAAGATTTATTATCAATATGATTATCTAATACTCTATAACTCCAGCCAAACTTAACCACACTTTTTAGATAAAATTCTCTCTCAAGATTATCTTTGCACTTTTGAAAAATTACTACATTATGAGACCATCCAATTTCTCTAGACAGTGTCTGGAGTTTTTCATTTTCTCTATATTCAAGATAAAACTGCCTCATATTCCAAAGGTTTTGAACGCTGAAACCTTTCATGCCTACAAATTCTTTTTGTAGTTCTTCTGATAAATTCTTTACGACTGATTTTCCCCACCCAAAAGCCTCTTGTTTTTCAACTATGCTTTTACCTATCTCCCAATAAAGAATTATGAGTTCTTTGTTTACTGTTTTTAGGGCTTCATATTGAGATGATAAGATTTTTTGTTTTATATCTGTTACAAAATTTTTAAATTCGTTTTGTGTTTGTATTTTATTGTTTTGCATATAACCCTCTATCACACCAAGTAGCCTCACTCCACCGATAGCCCGATTTAAAATCCAAATGCCAATCAATAAGCATATAATCCTTATCAATTAAAGCCAAAATACGTTTTGACTCCGCAAGATTAGCGGCATTAACAGTAGGCGTAGAATTTCCCATTTCATAACGGTAGCCTTCTAAACCTCGGCAAGACATACCATGCTTTACCTGCACCCTGCCAGAACCTAACAAATCAAA
>LUTY01000192.1 GCA_001640045.1 Candidatus Thiomargarita nelsonii
CAAATCATCCACTTCTTTTTTCAATTTTTCTGCTTGTTTTTTAAACTTCTCAGCTTGTTCTATAGTCTTTGTCTTTTGCTGCATTAATTGTGTCGTTTTAACCTGGACTTTATCCACATCCTTAGCTAAGTCATCTGCTTTCTGAAGATCAGACTCAATCTGAGCCTGTTTACTAGCTATTTCTGCCGCTGTAAGACTCGTATCATTTGAAAGAGCGTCAATTTGTGTCTGTAAATCTTCATTTTTGTCCTTCAATTTTTTTTGTAGAACGGCGAATTTTTGTTGTTGTTCCTTCAGCATAGCTAACGCGGCTTCCATAATTTGAATCCGTTTTTTGTAGCAACCAGATAACTCACCATAAACACCGTCTATAAAGCTAGGATTCCTGGGATCACAATCAGTCGTGGCACAGCCTCCTAACAGCACAGTCGCCAGTAGAACTATGCCCACTCTTTGTTGTCGTCTGTTCCAATACATGTTTTTTTTACCTCTTTAAGCAATCAAACGTTTATCCCAGTCATCCTTCATTCTTCATCATTTTCTCCTATATATATTAAAAAGAAACTTGCAGGACGCGGAGCGTCCTTGCAGGCATTCCCACGCAGAGCGTGGGAACGAGAAAATTCAAATACTTTATTCCTCCCGAATCGCCTCCGCCGGTTCTATTTGAGTTGTTTTCCACGCCGCCAACATGGAACTCAGTGCAGCAATCAAACATGTGACAATAAAAGTAAAAACAAAATAGTTAATGGGTAAACGACAAATTTTTTCTCCCATTTTTAAATCGGCTGAAAATACCAAATTGATGATGGATGAGAGTAAAGCATATCCACCAATCGCCATTATCACACTCAGAAAAGCAATTATAATGCCTTGGTAAATGGGAAATTGAAACACCTCAAAGCGGGATAAACCCATCAGCCTGAGTACACTAATATCCCGCTTTTTCCGTTCAACTGAGGCATAAAGACTGGCTATCAATGCAGCCATGCCACCCACAATGCCCACTATCGCTACCAGCCAAAAAATTCTTGTCAATCCCCGATCCAGATCCTTCACGTTTTTAATTTCTCGCACTTTTGCAATCACATCAATATCTTGTGCAATAAATTCGTGGTAGAGCGTGGGAACGTCGTCAATGCTACGCGCATATAAACGAAATCCACGATAGCCCGCTTTTGCTAATAAAAATGTTTGTTGTGTTTTATCGAACAAAATTTTGCTCGATTGTCCCGTCCGTAGCGTACCGAGCAATTCGACCGGTACTATCGCATAGTCACCAAAACTAGCACCCCGTAGCGTCAAAGGAAATTCAATCTCACCCTCCAAAATGGGTGCCGTCACCTTGATGCTTTGTTGATCCGGCAAGTCAAATAATATTTGTCCTTGTTTGCTAAAATCAGTCGATGCCTCAAATGTGTCCCACGGCAAGGCGGGTAAACCCAAGCTAGTCGTTTGAGACTCAGAGAGTGACAATCCCACCACTTTGATTTTTTCGCCATTGCTCTTAATTTCAAT
>LUTY01000193.1 GCA_001640045.1 Candidatus Thiomargarita nelsonii
AAATATTTGCCATCAGGGGTGTAAACTACATCATTAATTATTGCACTATGGCCGCCCGGATCGATTTGCAGAATGGGGGAATTGTTGGATTCTGGGGGATTGTTGTTTTGTGGTACTAAGCACGCCGATAGGGTGAATAGCATGAATAGGAGTAGATAGCGGGTTATTCGCATAGTTTTTTTTCCTTTATTTTTAGGAACGACAAAATGAGTTATAAAAATGGATGAAATATTATAGCAATTATAGCTAATCCTTGTAGTTCTTTTGTGGTTTTATTCAGCAAAAGTAGTGGGCAACAACCGTTACCCACCCTACAGGGCTTAATCAACTTCAATCTCAACACGCCGATTCTTTGCCCAAGCTGCTGGATTATTACCACGAACTAGCGGTTTTTCCTGTCCAAATCCTTCAGTTTTCAAGCGGTAATGTGCAACACCGCGTGAACTCAATTTTTGTGCGACGCTGTTGGCGCGTGCTAGAGATAATTCTTGATTGCGTCTCTTGCTTTCGCTAGGAGTTGTATTTGGAAATGGTTGGGTATCTGTATGTCCATATATTTTTATTGTTTGATTAGGCAGTTCTTGTAATGCTGCGGCGATTTCGTCCAATTGGCGTTCTGAGCCATATTCTAAGTTGGCTTTGCCGCTATTAAATTGAAAATTGCGGAAAGTTGCTACGGGTTCATCTATTCTGGATAAACCGCGTAAACCACAAGCAGAAATCATATCATTAATCGCTTGCCGCCGTTGTTTATCATAGAGTAATAATAAACTCTCTTTATCCAAAATATCGCCCGCTTCAGTGACGGCATAACGGTTATCCTTTAATAACGCCGTGACGCGCTGTTTAGAATCTGCATCAGTTTGACACGCATGGAGATGCGCTTCAAGACTGAGCGGAAACCGCCCTTGTTGATAATAGATTTCACCTAAACCATGCCAAGCTTCAGATAAATTAGGATTCAGTGCCACTGCTTGGCGATAGTGAATCATCGCTTTATCGTCATCTCCCTTGGTTTGGATAATGTCCGCTAAATTATTATGGCTTTTGGCATCACGGGGGCAGTTTTGTATCGCCGTTTCGAGTAAACGTTGCGCCGCTTCATGCTGACCTTGTTGATATAAATCAAAGGCTTGTTGATTTTTAGCGTGGACTTGATCACAAGCTTGCGTGGTTGCTGGCGGCGGTGGAAAAACACGGGGTTTCACCTGCGCTTGTTTAACGCTAGTGGATTGTACACAGGCGGTTAAAAAAAACATCAGGGTAAAAGGGGTTAATGTGTGTAAGTTATGCATAATTGATTGTTTTAAATTACTTTTTTTCGGTTGTCTGGCACTCAATAAAAAACTTTGTATATTGCAATTTATGCCATTGTGTTTTTGGTGAGTTTTCAGTCAAGGCCATTAATTTAAGTATAACTTATTGAGTTTATAAAAAAAATGATATATAAGGAGGTGGTTTGCAACCCTGTCCGTAATGTTTCAGCCCTAAAGTGTGATAGTGTTAATTTTAGCATTC
>LUTY01000194.1 GCA_001640045.1 Candidatus Thiomargarita nelsonii
TCATTTTCTATATCTTTTACAATCTTTAATATCGGTGTGATTAGTAATGATAAAATAAATGCTGTTTCTAAAATCAGAAAAATATTTGTTCCTTCAAAAAATATTAAGTTGACCACATATCCAAAAAGACAAAATACAATAAAAAAACAAATAAAGTGAACAATAGAATTCAAGGCGAGTACTCCTTTTTGCTTTCTAAGTTATATTAAGCTTAATATAGCTTCTTCATTAAACAAAAGGTAATTTTCTATTTGTTTTGTATTAAAGACGCTCATATGCTTTTAAAATGGCATATATAAGCGTTCCAAATAAAACATAAGGTATGAGATAAAAAACAAGCATGAAATAACGCCATGCTGAATGTCCCGTTTTAAGCACATGGTTCAGCCATTCATAAAAATGTTGGACCCCTAACCAGTCACCTAAGGGACTTATAACTAAAAAGGCTATCATCACTAAGGCAGCGATAAAAAACATGGCTGTGATGCCTTTAGTTAAACGATGTATGACTTGATCATATTGTTTAATCACTATTTCGTTGCTCTTCATACGTTCATCAATCATTTTTTTATAATTGTTATTGGCTTGTCGCAGTTCGGATTGGTTGTTTTGAACTTCTTTAACTACGTTTTGTGTATCTGCTTTAACATCTTCTAATTCTTTTTGTATAGCTGTTTGAAAATCTTGTTTTAAATTATCGTTATTAATCCGTTCAATGTAATGTCTCGCCGCGCTTATAAAACGCTTTTGTGCGAAGTCTGTAGCTTGATTAAAGTTCGAGGTCGTGGTCTCGATCGTTGTTAATAATTGGTCGTGACGCTTGTTTCTCTCGTACTCTCTTTTCTCGATCTCTTCGAGCCTTTTCATCAACAAGTCTTGCTGACTCTGCAGCTTGTCGGCGACGCTCAAGCTCATTTGTGTCTTGGGCGAATTGGTTCCAATCTGATTGAGTGACGTCTGTATCTCGTTCAGTTGATTCATGACGGTTTGAAGTTGATCGTTTTGGCTGGAAGTTCGTGTTTGATTCGTATTTTTGTTGTTGTCGTTGTTGTATTTGTCTTTCAAAGCCATGTTGGATGCCTCCTTTATTGTAATCTTCGCCCAATTTACGCCCGCGTACTTTTTTATTTTCAGCTAAATGCCGATAGGTAATGCTTTTGGGGGTAACACGTTCAATCGTAATGCCATATTGCTTTAAATGGTCTTTGAATTCATCCATATTCGTTGCTTGTGATTGGTCTATCGCCTCTCTAATCTCATCTTTCCATGAATATTGGGCTGTTGATTTCGTATTAGGGTCAGCAATCGCTTTTTCCGTTTGCGTATAACGTAAGCGTGCTGTATCTTTTTCTGGCACGCTTAAACCATGTTCTCGACACACCTCATCATTAAAATCTCTTAAATCACGTAAGGTTTGTTTATTGTTGTTAAATTTTTTCCCTGTCTCAAGATCAATAGCATTAATCACAATATGGTTGTGTACATGATCCGTATCATTGTGTGTATAGACAGTGACT
>LUTY01000206.1 GCA_001640045.1 Candidatus Thiomargarita nelsonii
TAAAAAGACCATCTTTAGTATAAATTTGGAGTGGAACTTGCATACGTACCTCCCTCAAGCGTTCTATAGAGGGCAATTGAGGGATAAAATACCACTGAATAGCCACAACAACGCCTATAGCTAATAGGAGCCACAGCAAACCCATCAATAAGGTGACATGCAAAATTTTGTAAAAATAATATCTAACACTCATAAAAATGGTATAATTGTTCAAAAATGTTTTGTCTCCCCGACAAATATCTTAAAAAAACAGTGCATAAGTCAATGCCATCCTATGTAGGGCTCCTTAAGCGAGAGCGTATCCACCCTACATGGATAACTATACTCGATGTTCAATTTTTTATAGCATATTTTTAATAAGCCATTTATTCTCCCCCCCTTTTTCAGTCGCCAATGCAGTGAAAAAAATGTATTTTAAATTAGTCTTGAACTATAGCCATAAATAGTGTTTAATATAGACTAGACGAAAATAAATGAGTATAAAGTATAGAGACATGAGCATATTTAGTTTAAAGCCAGACCCTGTGATAGGTATAGATATCAGCTCAACTGCCGTCAAGTTGCTTGAGCTTAGCCGGATAGGTAAAGGATTTCAAGTGGAAAGTTATGCTATGGAGCCTTTACCAGAAAGATCGGTAGAAGACAAAAACATTATTGAGTTAGAAAGCGTTGGCACTGCCATTGAGCACGTCGTCAATCGAGCTAAGCCACGCACTCAATATGCCGCCCTCGCGGTGGCAGGACCCACCGTCATTACCAAAGTAATCACTATGGAAGGCGGGTTATCCGATCAAGATATAAAAGAACAAATTGAAGCTGATCCCGCTCAATATCTTGGTCAAGATAGTGAGGATATTGATTTCGACTTTCAAAATTTAGGGTATAATGAAAAAGAGGAAGAGCGTGTTGATATCTTGTTAGCAGCCTCTCGCCGTGAAACAATAGAGGGGCGTATAGCAGCCCTTGAACTGGGCGGATTAAAAGCCAAAGTGGTGGATATAGAAAAATATGTACTTGAAAATGCCCTGATTATGGTCGCACAAAACGATAAGGACATTGATGATGGTGATACGATTGCCTTAATTGAGGTTGGCGCAACCACCTGCTCATTGAATGTGCTGGGCGAAAAAAACGGTAAACCAACAATCGTATTCACACATGAGGAAATGTTTGGGGGGCAACAACTGACTGAAGAAATTCAAAACCGTTATGATCTGAGTTATGAAGAAGCTAATCTTGCTAAACGCAACAATACGCTTGATCCCGACTATTTCCATACTATTCTTGAGCCATTTAAAGACGAGATGGTTCAACAAATCAGCCGGATGGTGCAATATTATTATAACCAATCAAACTATGGCAAACTATCACATATATTAATTGCCGGTGGTTGTGCTTCTATAGATGGTATTGTTGATCAAGTGAGCAACAAGGTGGGTGGGCATGTGAAAACAGTTGATCCATTTGTATCCATGTCACTTGCCCCAGGAATCAATAAAACAGCCTTGGAAAAGGATGCTCCTGCATTAATGCTCGCTTGTGGATTAGCCCTACGAAGTTTTGACGAATTTTAATTAAATTAATGGAGGAATGGTGAGTGGTGAATTTTCCGAAACCATAACACCATGAGCAATTATCAGTTATGCCACATATTAACTTATTACCTTGGCGCGAGACGCTTAAAAAAGAACGTGAAACTCGTTTCTTTCTCATCACGGGTATGTCCTTGCTATTCATGGGAATTGTGGTGATATTGGTGCATCTCTACATGGT
The DNA here is from genome assembly GCA_001640045.1 of Candidatus Thiomargarita nelsonii. Classification (GTDB taxonomy): domain Bacteria; phylum Pseudomonadota; class Gammaproteobacteria; order Beggiatoales; family Beggiatoaceae; genus Thiomargarita; species Thiomargarita nelsonii_A. Next base: position 1,774 of record LUTY01000206.1, read on the forward strand.
CGATCAGATCGATTATCAGCAACGCCGCAATCACTATTTGAAGAGCGAAATTAAAAAGGTCGAAGCTCAACTCAAGGAGATTGAAACGTTAAAAAAGGAGAAAAAACGTTTGATCGAGCGCATGGACATTATCCAAGAACTTGAAGAAAGCCGTTCTAATGTTGTGCATTTATTTGATGAACTCGTCAAACAAGTACCAAATGGTGTGTATTTTACCAGCATGAAACAAAAGGGTAATCAAATTACCCTTGAAGGTGTTGCACAATCGGGTAACCGTGTCTCTGAGCTGATGGAAAATCTTGAAGCCTCTCAATGGTTGACTAATCCCAAAATTTATTCCATTAAAACCATAGAAGATAATAAGCTTCAAAAATCTGCCTATAAAAAACGTCGCCTTAGCCATTTTAAATTGGAGATTACTCAAACTGCGCCTACAAAAAAGGATAACTCCCCATGACTATCGAAGATTTCAGTCACTTAGATCCAGTCAATTTTGGCAATTGGCCAGTTCCTATCAAGGGCTTAATAATCCTTGTGTTGTGTATTGCAGCACTGTTTGCCGGCTATTGGTTTGACACTCAAAATCAAATGGTTGAATTAGCTAAGGTTAAACAAGAAGAAGAGACGTTTAAAAAAACATTTAAAACGAAACAATTGAAAGCGGCCTCTTTACCTAAACTTGAAGAACAATTGGTGGAAATTGAATTCATTCTAAAAGAATTGTTCAAAAAATTGCCCAGTGATGCTCAAGTAGATGAACTGATCAAAAAGATTTCTCAAACGGTACTAGCCAGTGGTTTAAAACAAGAATTATTTGAACCACAATACAAAGGACAAAGAGAGGAAAAAGGTCTCTATGTAAATTTACCGGTTAAATTGCGGGCAACCGGTGACTATCATGCTTTTGGAAAATTTGTGAGTGGTGTTGCTGCCATGAATCGTATTGTTACCCAACATGAGGTTTCTATCTCAAGCTCCAGCAAACGGGGTACTGAAAAGCTATTAACGATAGAAATAACCGCACAAATTTATCGTTATCTTGAAGAACCAACCAAGAAAGAAGGGAAAAAAGGGAACAAAAAGAAAAAAAGGAAAAAATAACAATCACTGGGAATTATAACCTTGTCTCTTTAAGTCGTATCTTTAAACTTAGAACGTTTTTTTCAGTAAGTATAAGTAAAAATGTCTGTTTATAGCGACAGGAGAGCAAACGTTGAAAACACGCTCTTTTAAATAGACTTGTCCCTAAATAAACAAATTATTTCTTTACCCTACAATTCTCATCCTATTTATTTAGGAACAAGTTAAATAAAAGGAGAACCTCAATGAAATATGATATATTGCATGAGAAACATTGGTCTGTTGACCTCTTTTATCTTGGCTTAATAACAAGCCTATTGTCAGGTTGTGGCGATCCTGGTCTGACGGATTTGCAAGAGTATGTTGCAGAAATCAAGGCAATAGAAAATCCGCATGTCGATCCGATTCCAGAATATAGGCATATCCCCCCCTTCTTTTATGAAGTACAAAACCAACGAGATCCATTTATACCTTTGATAGATACAGATATAAAAAAACCGGATATTCCAGGTGGTTTAGGGGAAAATAAGTCAGATGAAAACCCTTGTCCAAGCCACCCTGATGCTAATCGGGTACGTGTGGGTTTGGAAGAAATGCCCCTTGATGCTCTACAAATGGTTGGTACAATGACAAAGGAGGGTACTTTGTGGGCTTTGGTGGTGTCAACAAGTGATGGCACCCTCTATCATGTCAAACAAAATGATTACCTGGGAGAAAATTACGGGCAAATTATCAATATTTCTGAAGACCAAATTGACATATTGGAATTGCTTCCAGATGGCAATGGGTGTTGGACACAAGAAGTCACAACTCTTCGCTTGGCGAGTCAAACTAAGTAGTAATTGAGAATATTTCCGTTTTGAATAAAGGATGAAAATTTATGAATGGTTCAAATAAAGCATACCTTGTTTTCCGAATGCTTGTGAAATGGTTTATTTGTTACGGTTTATTGTTGAGTAACAATGCTGTGGCTGTGGACGGTTTCAACCAGTTAGAAAAAATGGGTTTTTCTGCCATGTCAGGCAATCGCATACAAGTTCAATTGACTTTTGCGGATACTGCAATAACGCCTTTGACCTTTTCGACGGATAACCCAGCTCGCATTGTGTTGGAATTTCCGGATACGAAACTGAAATTGAGGCAAAAATATAAATCTATAGGTATTGGCGCAGTAGATGCGTT
>LUTY01000196.1 GCA_001640045.1 Candidatus Thiomargarita nelsonii
ATTGTTCAATGAAATTATAAATCAAGGCACTGAATTTATGAGCCTCTTTGACTACATAAATCAAATAGGAAGATTTTGTAAAAAAACTACTTGAAAAAGCTTTTTTTTAAAACTACAAATTTCTATGAAAATGAAAATAATCCCTCACCGACTCCTCAAGCGCATCATCATCAATAGAGCCCGGACGCAATTCTCTGACCTTATCGATAGCCTGTTCTGCTCCATACTCCATAGTGGTAATAAAAAAACAGGCTAACACTACCCCGGTTCTGCCGATGCCACATTGGCAATGTACAACGACCGGACGCGGTGCCTTCTGTATAAAAGAAACCACCTCATGAATATCTTTACTGGGAATACGGGTGAAATCAGGCAAAGGATAGTGACGGTGAATAAAGGGGCTTGTAATCCGACTATCGGGTATATTTTCTGAGACAGATACCAAAGTCTTAAAACCCATTGAGAGTAGCTCACTTGTTATCTCCATGGATTCTGGGAAAGCCATGCCGGCTAATTCATTGGGAATAACGAAAGAAAAATTCTTCATATTATTGTTTGTACTCCTTACCATATTATAAATATGAACACGAATCGTGCCTGGGACGCACTCTAGGCACTGACACCAGGAGACATTTGGTATTTGCCAAGCCTGGTATCGGTGCCAACTTTAATAGATTTTGCAACCTTTAAAAATATTTTACCGCTGTCTAGCCTTTAGGCACATAGCGCGTATCAATCAGAAAAGTATTTCAGAATATGATGGAATAAATGGTGATAAATTTGGTAAAATTCTCTGCGCTTGAATGCGAGTAAATGACTTATCAATCATAAATTGATTTGATTGTTCAATCATAAATATTATAGGAGAAACTATGTCAAGTATACCAATAGAAATATGGATCGCGCTGGTTTGTGCGATAGGGGCGTTAATGTATGGAATAATCTCCATCAAATGGGTACTAGCCAAACCCACAGGAAATGATCGTATGCAAGAAATTGCCACTGCCATACAACAAGGTGCTAAAGCCTATCTGAATCGGCAATACACCACAATAATGATAGTCGGTGTCATCATTGGCATCCCCATTGGGATATTTCTGGGATGGGAAACGGCGATTGGATTTGCCATCGGCGCCTTATGTTCGGCAGCCGCTGGCTATATTGGTATGTATGTATCAGTACGCGCCAATGTCCGCACCACTGAAGCAGCGCATGAAGGATTGAATAATGCCTTAGCCGTCGCCTTTCGCAGCGGCGCGATCACAGGCTTATTGGTAGTTGGATTGGGCTTGCTCGGCGTGGCCGGTTATTATGCCGTGCTGCAAAGCATGTTGCCAGAGGGACAAACAATGGCTAATAATCTTGCCCCACTGGTTGGTCTTGGATTTGGTGGCTCATTAATATCTATTTTTGCTCGGTTGGGCGGCGGTATTTTCACCAAGGGCGCAGATGTCGGGGCGAACAAGGATTACATTATCGAAGGGGTGCGACTCGTTTGGCCTAAATATTCGCTTCCA